>LJTR01000470.1 GCA_001303465.1 Phycisphaerae bacterium SG8_4 | reverse complement strand
GAGGAGTCGGGGCTGGAGCATCCGAATCTCTACTGTTCCCGTTATTGCTGTTCCGCCGCGGTGCACACGGCTAGCCAGATCCAGGAGCGGAACCCCGAGGTGCATCAGTTTCACCTCTACCGTGACATGCGGACGTACGGAAAGTACGAGGTCCTGTACGAAGAGGTGGCCCGAAAGGAATCGGTCTTTCTCCGATTCGACGACGCGGAGCCACCCGAGGTAGTTGCTGAGGAAGGCCGGCATCTCGTGAAGGTGAAGGGCCAACTCCCCGCCGGTGAGGAGTTGGAGATCCCCGTCGATCTCGTCGTCCTCGTCACCGGCATGGTCCCGCGGCAAAATGACAAGCTCATCGATGTGCTGAAGCTGCCTGTGGGCACCGATGGCTTCTTAAACGAGATCCACCCCAAGCTCAGGCCGGTGGAAACGGTGATGGACGGTGTGTTCATAGCCGGTGCCGCCCAGGGACCCAAGACCCTGGCGGAGAGCGTGGCCTCCTCCTTGGCGGCCGTGTCCAAGGCGGCTGCATTGGTGAAAAAGGGATACGTGGACCTCGATCCCCATATCGCCGTCGTGAATCCTGACCGGTGCGTGTGGTGCGGCGAGTGCCAAGCGGCTTGTCCGTATGGCGCCATCGAGAAGGATACGTCCACCGGTAAGGAGATCGCGCGCGTCATTCCCTCGCTGTGTAAGGGGGGAGGGGTTTGCGTTCCTGTCTGCCCGGAGGACGCGATCGACCTCACGGGCTACACCGACGCGGAGGTCAGGGCGACGATCGAAGCGCTGGCGCAGGAAACGGAGGCGCCAGCGGGAGTGAGTCATGGCTAGGGTCAACTCGGAATTCATTGATGAGATCAGGCAATCGGAAACCTTCGACGCCGCCGCGTGCATGCATTGCGGCCAGTGCACGGCGATCTGCCCCATGGGGCTGGACCTGCTCCCGCGGCAGCTATTCCTGTACGTCGGGGCCGGGCTGGAGGACAAGGTTCTCGAAAACCGAGAGACGATTTTCTCGTGTCTGCTCTGCAGACTGTGCGAAGAGAACTGCCCTCGAGACGTGAGTATCGCCGAGGACGTGAGATTCCTACGCAACTACATCAACCGGAAGGTATACAAACTCGCAAGGAACTGAGCTATGCCTTTGCCAACTGCACCCCTTCTCGGTTTCCTAGCGGACAATCTCAGGAGAAGAACAAGTGTGATGCCCTTGTCATCCCGTAGGGCGACGAGGTGGTCCATGGGGCTCGACCTACCCAAGGGAGGCGAGACCGTGCTCTACACCGGCCACATGTATCAGATGATCCCCACCCTGATGAGCGTGGCGAAGATGACCTCCATGTTGGAAGATCATTGGCTGGGGAAATCCCTCTTCATCGGCCGGACTCTGAACAAGTTCATCAACCTCTCTTGGTTCATACCCCGCTTCCATTCGAAGGAGCAGAAGCGGTACGACGAATACCTCCGTAACATCGTACGTCTGCTCCGGGCGGCTGACGTCGGGTTCGGGTACCTCTACGAAGAGGAACTCTATACCGGAGCGCTGGTCCGCGATCTGGGCGTGGACGACGTGTTCGAGGGCCACGCGCGCAAGGTCTACGAGAGACTAGAGAAACATGGCGTTAAGCGGGTCATCACGGTGGATCCACACACCACCGATATGCTGAGGAACATCTACCAGCAGGTCATTCCCGAATACAGCATCGAGGCAAAGAGCTACCTGGAAGTGCTTCGCGAACGGGGGTTGGAGCCGAAGACCGACCTCGACTCGCCGGTCGTGATTCACGACTCGTGCGTTTACGCACGCTACCTGGACGTTGTCGACGAGCCGCGACACCTACTGAAGAAAGCCGGCGCTACGATCCACGAGCCGGAGTATTCAGGCAAGATGACGTATTGCTGTGGTGGCCCGGCCGAATCGCTGTTCCCGAGCAAGGCCCACGAAATTGCGGGCAAGCGAATGGGGCAGTTGGTCGATATGGGTCACGATGTAGTGACGATGTGCCCTATCTGTCTGTTCAATCTCGAGAGCGCAGCTGAGGGGAAGGGTGCGGCAGTCGAGGACATTTCTGAGTACTTGGTGAAGGCCTATGGTATCTGAGGGGGGGTAGTCCGATGGCAATCGGGCCCAAACGTGGTCTCGCCGAAGTGATGCGAGACGAGATGGTAATGAAGGACAAGATCGTCGATTGTCTCGGGGAGGCGCCGAAGACGATTCCCGAGATCGCCGAGGCCCTGGAGTGCCCCAGCCACGAAGTCCTGCTCTGGGTCATGGCTATGTGGCGCTATGGCACCGTGGTCGAGGTCGAGAAGAAGAGAACCGAGGAATACTCTCGATACAGGTTGAATCTGAAACAATAGGACAATCCTGCGCGGTCAATAGTGATGGATCCCAGGTCTTGAGGCGTGCGCTGATCCAAATGAAGGAGCAATCAACCATGGCAGAGGAGAGCCGGGAGAAAATTGTCATCTTCGGGACACATGGCCCTGAAGATCCTGAAAGGGCGTCGCTGCCCTTCGTCATCGGGAACGCCGCATTGGTGATGGAAGTAGACGTAGTGGTGATGCTCCAGGGGACTGCTGTCATCCTGGCCAAGCAGGGATGCTACGAACACGTTTTTGCAGCCGGTTTACCGCCCCTGAAGGATCTGGTGGATTCTTTTCTGGAACAGGGAGGGACTCTCCTTATTTGTACGCCCTGCATTCAGGAGCGGGCAATAACCGGGGAAATGCTGCTGGACCAGGCAATACCGGTCAAGGCGGCTCGGGCCGTTATGGAGATCCTCGAGGCGACCAGCGTGATGACCTATTGAGCGCGGGTATTCGCCTGGGGGCGATTCGAGCAGCAGTCGGAAAGGAGGTTAACATGTCTGTTATTGCTATCTCACGAGGTTCTCTGATTGCCACACAGAAGCTGGCAGCGGGTCTGAGCGCCAACCTCGGCAGCCGGGTTATCACCCGTGAAGACGTAGTCACGGCCGCTGAACGTTACCGCATCGACGAGACCGGCATCAGCAAGGAAAACATTGTGGGCGAGCATCCGCCGGGTTTCTGGGATCGCTATGCCGACGCCAGGCGGCATTACCTGACCTGTTTCAAGGCGGCGTTACTGGAATGTGCGGCGAAGGAACCGATCATCTACCATGGCAACTTGGCTCATATCTTGTTGAACGAGGTGCCCTTTGTACTGCGAGTCAGAGTAAACGCGCCTGAAGAGAACCGGGTCAGGATGCTGATGGAGGAAAGGGGCTTGTCGCGGGAACACGCACTGGAGGAGATCAAAGAAAAAGACCGGCGGCGACGTCGCTGGACACATTTCCTCTATGATGCCGAGGTCGTTGATCCTATCTTCTTCGACCTGGTGCTGAACATGCGTAGAATGACGATTGAGGACGCTGTAGAGCTAGTCACTTGCGAAGTCAAGAAGGAGCCATTCCAACGCACTGAGCGGCGCTCCAAAGACCTGCGGGATCTGCATCTCGCAACCATGGCTGAAGCCTACTTGATGCACTTCACCAGCACCTATGGCCTGGACTTCGAAGTCACAGCGGATTCCGCCACGGGGGAAGTGACTGTTCGCAAGAGCCCGGCAATGGAGGAAAGCACGACGCTGGACAACGACATCAGGGCTGCCCTGGGTGGATCGGCGCGTCCAGCGCGAGCCAGGGAAGCCTCGACGGCGCCCACCGGGATTTCCTGCGGCCCGTCGCGAGGCCGGCCCACGGAGGTGGAGGTGGGCCCGGGAAAGGAAGGACTTGAGACCGGGATGCGGGCGGCGGAGTGCGGCGCGGGGCCGAGTCCGCCGGAAGGAGGATCTATGCACAAGTTGAAGAGCCTGGCTGCCGACAGCGTCGAGCGGACGTTGCGGAAAGCGGAGCGTTACCGGCTGCTGGGCGAGCCATGCGAGGCGGAGAGTATCTGCGTCGATGTCCTAGAAGCGGATCCGGCCAACCACGAGGCGCGGGTCATGCTGATCCTGTCGCTGACCGACCAGTTGCGTTTGGACCTGAGCCGCGTGGCCGAGGCAAAGACGCTGGCTGCGCAGCTGGAGGAGGAGTACGAGCGCTGCTACTATTCCGGGATCGTGACCGAGCGCCTGGCAAAGGCGCAACTCGCGCGGGGCGGGCCGAGCTCCGATGACTACGCCAACCGCTCCCTCCGGGAGGCGATGACGTGGTATGAGAAAGCGGAGGCCGTTCGACCACCTGCCAACGATGATGCCATCGTGCGGTGGAACACCTGTGTTCGCGCCCTCGTACGCCGGGGCTTCACTTCGCCACCGGACCGGTCCGGCGGAGTGCCTGCCATGCTGGAGTGAGATGGAGGAATAGTCCACCGACCTCGAGGCGCTCGTGTGCGAAGACCACTGTACGATGCTGACCGCCGTGCTAGCTCCGGCCTGTAGGACGTGCACGGCATGTTGCGGCTGTTTGCCCAGTCGCGGAAAGATCTCCTGCGGGCGGAGGCCGTTGACCTGATGATGGTCTTGGCCGTAGGTGCCGCAGGGCTCGCGCTCGGAGGCTGAGCGTCGGGGAAGGAGTGTAGCTTGGACGCCTGACAATGACGGATCGGTGGCTAGCTGCCCTTCTGCCGGAGGGCCAGCCGATGGCTCGTCCACGCTGACCCCCGTGCGAGGGTCGATACCCAGGAGCAGGAATCGCTTCTTGCGCGCTTTCAGGTGCATGTAGCTGGCGAACAACACCTGTCCCGCGATTGGCGTCCCGACCATGATCGCAGTGAGCAGCCCGATGTGGATTTCAGTACCACCCGCATTGACGATCAGGGCGGGTAGAATCGTGTTCACATCGGTGAACGTGAGCGTTAGCCGCAGGAAGGTCGCGTGCCAGAGGAGACCGTAGAAGTTGCGCGAGGCCCGGCTCACAGCGGGGCTATTAGCCCACCTCCGCACCGTCTTGGCGAAACAGCTTGTTTCCCTTTGGATCTGTGACCTCGACGTCCACCTGTATCCCCTTCCGCACGCTGGCAGTCACTACGCAGTAGTCCTCGAATAGACTGAGGCATCGCTTGAGCCGCTCGGCGTGGTCAGCCTCGACATCTAGAGTGATCCGTACCTCGAGTCGGGCAATGCGCCACCGGCCCATCTCATTGCGCCGCGACGTTCCCACCACGTCGGTCTTGATTCCGTTGACGTGTTGCTTCGCTTTTTCCAGACAGAACAGCAGACTCGCGCTGAGACAGTTGCCCACTGCGGCACCTACGAGCCGGGAGGCATTCGGCCCTCTGTCGTCGCCGAGGGGCTCCGGTTCGTCGAGCAGCAACGGCTCG
>LJTR01000066.1 GCA_001303465.1 Phycisphaerae bacterium SG8_4 | reverse complement strand
GGCACAATGTTGGCCGGAACCACTACGACCCACAGGCCGATGACACATTGTGCAAAGTATATCGCATACGAAGAGTCGGTGTCATGCAGCTTCTTGACCAGCACGAGGGCCGATCCTCCAAACATTGCGCCGAGAATTGCCAGAAGTTCGTACTTGCCTATAGCGGACGGCGATGACAGAGACTCGCCATTGTCAGCCGCCAGCAGGTATATGCCTCCGAAGGCCGTCAGGATCGCACCGAATCGGACAACGCCCATTCTTTCCTTCAGAAAGATCGAGCTGAAGATGCTGCCGAATATGGGGAACGAATATATCAGAACCGTTCCCTTGCCGACGCCGAGCTTTGAAATCGAGAAGAAGAATATCAGGATCGCAGTGCCGCCGAATAGCCCGCGAAGCAGCAACCGCGGACCATCGACGAACCTCAACTTGATCCTGCCGAAAAGCGCCGCTGTGCCCAGTATGCCCAACCCGACGATGAAGCGGAACAGTGTTGTTTTATACGGATCGATATCCGAGGCGTATCTGACGAGTCCCGACATCAGGCAGAAAGCCGCAGTCGAAGACAGCATCAATGCTATCCCTTTATGCCGGTCCTTTTCAATCAGTCGTCTCATACGTCAAGCACAAACACCATCGACACGGCGAAAGCTCCGTGTGGCCACTTCAACCAGAGCGACTCACGTCAGAAGACTCAGGATCACGCGCCTGTAATACTCAGCGGCCTTCTCGAGGTCGGCGACATCAATATACTCATCGGGCGTGTGGCAGAGTGTCGGCTTACCGGGCCCGAAGATCACGGCAGGGGCGCCGAGCGGAACAAAATGAGGTGCATCGGTGGCAAAACCGACCGCCTTGGTTTGGTCGGCCCCCACGCACGAGCAGAAATCTTTCACGAAATCGCAGCCGCAGTCAGTCTCCAGCGGATGCATCTCGCGCAGCACGGAGACCTCGGCGTCAAACTGCGGATCCCGTGACTTCAGGCCCGCAAAGAGTCTCTCAAAATCGGCGACAACATCCCGATTACTCTGGCCGGGGAGCGTTCGGATGTCGACCTTTATGCTGCATTTGTCGGGCACAACGTTCAGAGCCTTGCCGCCCGTGATTGTATTGATGCTCATCGAACACCTGCCCAGCAGCTCGTGTGGCTCGGCTGGAACTTCGTAGTCTTCAAGGGCATTCAAGATCAGTCGCATCGAATTTATCGCGTTGACGCCCAACTGAGGTGTAGAGCTGTGGGCCGCCTTGCCTTTGGTTGTAACTTCGAGCCAGAGCATTCCGCGGTGGGCCGTAACAACGGCAAAATCCGTCGGCTCCGGGACGATCACACCTGTCAGTTCGGGCAACTCGCCGTGATCGGCGGCAAATCTTATCGCGCCGCAACTATCCGTTTCCTCACCGGCGCAAGCCAAAAAGATCAAATCGCCTTGCAGCTTCGTGCCTGAATCGACAATCCTTCTGATTGCCGCAACAACAGCAGCCGTCGGCCCTTTCATATCCACCGCACCCCTGCCGTAGATTCTGCCCTCACTCTCAACGGCGCCAAAAGGCGGATGCTTCCAGGCCGCCTCGCCGGGGCCGACAACGTCGAGATGGCATGCAAACAGCAGTCCGGCCCTGGATCCTGCGGACCTGAAGCGGGCAACGATGTTGGCTCTCTCAAAATCCCAGGTATCTATCGTCGAATCTATGCCGGAGCGGCCAAGCTCAGCCGAGATCACTTCGGCCGCGGCCAATTCGCCCTTCTCGGGGGTGCTTTCGGCCTCGATGAGTTCTTTCAACAGTTCTTTCATAAGCGGGCGATTATAAGCCGACAGGCCTGAAACAAAAAACAGAAAACTTTTTTGTTGCAGAACAAGTTTCAGGCAAGCATAATACATGGTTTGAATGTTTCTGGGCTGGCGTAAAGGAGCATAAATGGGACCTGTACTAAACGGGTTGGTAAAGCTTCAAAGTGTAGAGAATCGCTTACGCGCCGAAAAGGCAAAACTTTCAAGGTGTAGAAGAAATGTAGTCATTCAGGAGAACCTGATCAGAAGCCTTCAGAACGCCCTTGAAGCCAAGAAAGAGGAGATCCAGTTGACCAGAGTCCAGTTCGATCGGCTGGAGCTGGAACTCAAGAGCAGGGACGAGATGATAGGCAAGTTGAGGGCCTCGCTCAACATCGCAAAGACAAACAAAGAGTATGCCGCCGTCCTGACCCAACTCAACACGACCAAGGCCGACAATTCCAAGATAGAAGCCCAGAGTCTGGAACTGCTAAAGGATATGGAGGTCGACGAGGCCGAGTGCAAAGATATCCAGGGGCAGATGGACGAGCAGAAAGAAACCCTGGAGCAGACCCGCAAGGAAAGCGAGGCGCTCGCCGACAAGTACCAAATCGAGATCGACAAGATCCAGGCCGAGTGGGACCAGGTCGCACAGACCATCCCGACAGAGGCGATTGACACATTCAAACGCGTGGCTGAAACCTACGACGGTCAGGCCGCCGCGACAATCGAGCAGCAGGAAAGCGGCAAGGGAGCCTATAGCTGCGGAGGCTGCTTCATGGCTATCACCGCCGAGAGTGTCAACATGCTCATGACCAAGGACGAAATCATCCGCTGCCCCAACTGCACGAGGATACTTGTGCTTGGCGATTCGCATGAGAGTTAGACGCACCGCACAAGTGCCCGAAACCACAGCCTGCTGCACGCCCGTCGGGCACGGGTTCGGACTTATGTCGATTTTGCTTTGAGGAGCCAACACAGTGCCCGAGAAATTAATCGCTCACATAGACGGCGGCAGCAGGGGCAATCCCGGACCGGCCGCGGCCGGTTACACGTTGACCGACGCAGCCGGAAGACGATTGCAGGCGAAAGGCTTAACGTTGGGCCGGGCGACAAACAACGTCGCTGAGTATACGGGCCTCGTCAAAGCCCTCGAAGCCGCATCTCAAATCGGGGCCGAACAGCTTGTTGTCTGCAGTGACAGCGAGCTGCTAGTCAGGCAGATCAACGGCGAGTACAAGGTTAAGAGCAAGCTGCTCAAGCCCTTCTTTGAGCAAGCCGTCGGTCTGCTCGAGAGCTTCAAAAGCTGGCAGGTCCGACACGTTCGGCGACAAGACAACGTCGAAGCGGACAAGCTCGTAAACCAGGCGCTCGATGCGGGCCACGACGTTGAAGTGAAAATAGAAAATGGGGGACAGCGGATCGTGGACAGCAAAGAAACAAATGCTAAACGCTGCACGCTAAACGCTGAACGCTCTGCAAAACCTGTTCGACTCGGTGTGTTGATCAGCGGAGGAGGCACGACGCTGATGAACATCATGGAGTATACAAAGAAGGGAAAACTCAATGCCGAGGTCGCCCTGGTGATAAGCTCGCTGTCAAAGGCCGGCGGGGTGGCCAAAGCCAGAAACGCCGGGCTGAACGTGAAGATTGTCCGCAAAAAGGATTACTCCGACATCGACGAATTCAGCAAACATATCGAAGCCGAGCTCGTCGCTGCAGATGTCGACCTCGTCGTCCAGGGCGGCTGGCTGTGTCTCTGGAAAATACCCGAAAGGTACGAGAACCGCGTTATGAACATCCACCCCGCCCTGCTGCCCAGCTTCGGCGGCCGGGGCATGTGGGGGCATCACGTCCACGAGGCCGTTCTGAAGGCGGGCTGTAAGATCAGCGGCTGCACGGTGCATTTTTGCACAAACGAATACGACGAAGGTCCTATAATCGTCCAGCGGGCATGTGAGGCCCGCAGTGACGACACCGCCGATACATTGGCGGCGCGAGTATTCGAGCAGGAATGCATAGCTTATCCGCAGGCGATACAATTGTTCGCCGAAGGCAGATTGTCCGTGCGTGACGGCATCGCGCTGATCAGACAGCCAAACGCCGGTTCGAATCCGTTTCGAGGCCGCTGACGGCAGACCCATTTGAGCTTACTGCGACTGCGCAACGGCCGGTTCGCTTTCGCTCTCGCTGTCCTCGGACTCGTTTGTTTGAGAACCTTCTAGGTTCAGGTGCTCTTCGTCCAGCACGTCAATCTTGATAAGATTCTTGCCCTCGAATTTGCCTGCCAGCACGGATTCCGACAGCGGGTCCTCGATGTAAGGCCTGGCCCCGAATTCGGGATTGTAACCCTTGTCGATGAGGAATTCCTTGGCCTGATCGGTCAGCTCCAGCCTCAAGCCGTGCTCGGTCAGACGTTTGAACACCTTGGCAAGCTCGTACTCGACGATGGTCTGGAGATTCTCTCTGGTCAACGCCTTGAAGACTATGGTGTCGTCAAGACGGTTGAGGAATTCCGGCCGGAAGTGGTGCTCTACCTCCTTCTGGAGGATATCTTTCATCTTCTCGTAATTTGCACTCTCGCTCTTCTTGCCGAAACCGAATCCGGACTGATTCTTGATCAAGTCGGCGCCTATGTTGCTGGTCATGATGAGGATGACGTTCTTGAAATCGACGCTTCGTCCGAAGCTGTCTGTCAGCCTGCCCTCGTCCATAATCTGCAGCAGCATATTGTAAACGTCAGGATGGGCCTTCTCAATTTCATCCAACAGCAGCACCGAGTATGGGCGTCTCCTGATCCTTTCGGTCAGTTGTCCGCCCTCTTCGTACCCGACGTATCCGGGAGGCGCCCCGACTAATCGGCTGACATTGTGCTTTTCCATGAACTCGCTCATGTCCAGCCGGATCAGCGAGTTTTTGTCGCTGAACATAAACTCGGCCAGGGCTTCTGCAAGCAGCGTCTTTCCGACGCCGCTGGGTCCGAGCAGTATGAAGCATCCCATCGGACGGTTCGGGTCCTTCAGGCCGCTTCTGCTTCGCCTGACCGCCTTGGCCACGGCGGTGATCGCCTCATCCTGCGAGACAACCGTCTTGTGCAGTTCGGTCTCGAGTTCCAGAAGTCGCTGCGTCTCCTTCTTCTCCAGCTTCGTCAAAGGCACGCCGGTCATATTGCTGACGACCTCGGCGATGATCTCGTTGTCCACCACGCCGGTCGCCTCCTTGTTTTGCTCGTACCATTCCTTGTGCATTTGCGTCTTTTCATCGAGAAGCTGCTGGGCCTGGTCTCTCAACGCCGCCGCCCGCTCGTAGTCGGCACCTCTGACCGCCTCGTCTTTCTCCCTTTGCAGCTTTTCTATGTTGCCCTCGATCTGAGTCAGATCGGGCGGAGGAGTCATGTTCTTGAGCCTGACCCTCGCGCCGGATTCATCGATCACGTCTATCGCCTTGTCGGGCAGACATCTGCCGGTGATATATCTTGTCGACAATTCAACGGCATGGAAGAGGGCCTCGTCGGTGAATCTCACCCTATGATGCGCTTCGTAGCGATCCTGCAAGCCCCTTAGTATGGCCAGAGTCTCGTCCTTCGAGGGCTGCTCAACGATTATGGTCTGGAATCGCCTCTCGAGGGCTCCGTCTTTCTCGATATGCTTTCTGTACTCGTCCAGAGTGGTGGCACCGATGCACTGAACCTCTCCTCTGGCCAGGGCGGGTTTTAGCACGTTAGATGCGTCGATGGCACCCTCAGCTCCGCCTGCTCCCACGAGCGTGTGCAGCTCGTCGACGAACAATATAACGTTCTTGGCTCTCTTGACCTCGTTAATGACTGCCTTGATGCGCTCTTCGAACTGTCCGCGGTACTTGGTGCCAGCCACCATCATCGCAAGATCGAGAACGACCATCCGTTTGCCCTTGAGGATTTCCGGTACCTGCTTGTTGATTATCTGCTGGCTCAAACCTTCGACGATAGCAGTCTTGCCTACCCCTGCCTCGCCAAGGAGGACCGGATTGTTCTTCGTGCGCCGACAGAGTATCTGCACGAGTCGCTCAATCTCCTTCTGCCTGCCGATCACCGGATCGAGTTCGCCCTCGATCGCCAGTTGTGTCAGGTCTCTGCCGAAGCTGTCCAACGCCGGAGTCTTGCTCTTCTGCTTTCTGCCGACCGTCGGGGTCATCTTCATACCCAAGGCCGCCGGGCCGTCATCCACGCCGGCACCCAGCAGATTCAACACCTCCTGGCGCACGTCCTCGAGCTTAAGACTACAGCTCATGAGGACCTGAGCCGCTATTCCTTCGCTCTCGCGGAGTATACCCAGGAGTATATGCTCTGTGCCCACGTAATTGTGGTTAAGCGAACGGGCCTCTTCTATAGCATATTCGATGACCTTCTTGGCCCGCGGCGTCTGCGGCAGCTTTCCCATCGTAACCATGTCGGGTCCGCTCTTGACGTGTTTCTCCACCTCGAGCCGGAGTTTCTTTATGTCAACGTCCAGATTCTTCAGGACGGTGGCACCCACCCCGCTGCCTTCTTTGACCAATCCGAGAAGGATATGCTCGGTACCTATATACTCGTGGTTGAATCGCTGCGCCTCCTGATTGGCCAGCGCCATAACCTTGCGTGCACGGTCTGTAAAACGCTCAAACATCTCATACCCCGAATTCTACTCTGCAAAGAGTCCAAAACCAACCGGTCCCGCTATCCGCACAATACCAGCGCCATACGGCTAGTTGTCAAGCGAGACCATACCTTCCAATGCCCGCATTATATCGCGTCGAGCCCGGCTGTCAAACACCCAACGGCTACAGGCCCATTTGGGAACCGGAATTGCATACTTTTTATATGACCAAAACCGAACTTGTGTTCGTTCGAAATCCGACGTTTTTCTTTCACCCTGGTTTTATCGGCAAAAACAGATGAAGACTTTCCGATTGCCCCGGCAAAAATCTGGATTTCGGGCAGAAAAAAGGGATTCTCGGGCCATCATGCATGAGCACAGTCGGTTGGAGGACCGCCAGGCAAAGATGCCCCAAGACGTTGCGACTTGTTTATGCGAACTGGATTGCCGATAAGTGCGCTTCCATTGCGCAGGCGCATCGCAGTGGGCGAAGGGCAATTTGCGGAGGAGGCAGGCCATAATGATACCTGAGGGGGGCGACAAAGCGCTTCATCCGGCCCGCCGGGATATCCCTATTGTAATGTTCTTTGGCTTTCCGACCTCGTCCGGTAGGCTCTATCCGTTGTTACTTTCTTCGAGCAACTTTCTGAGGTATTCATTTTCCCGGCGAGTCGCTTCAAGATCGAAAACCTGGTATTTGATGCAGACCCGCAGGTAGTCGAGTGATTCCTGTAGGCTGTTAATACTATTTTCAAGCTTCTTGCGGTTTGCCTGTGCCTGTTTGGCGAGCTTAGCCAGCTTCCTGTTTTGCGGATCGGCAGCCTCTCCGAACTCCTTTACAAGTTCGTTGAGTTTGTCTTCCAGGCTCGTCTCATCCATCACATCTCCTCCTATACGGACATACTTTCCTTATAAAAGTCATCCCCCATGTAAAACACATGGCAATCCCCAAGATAATTTCAATTACTAAAGCGTGGAGCAAAATCCGTGCCCAAACGCCGGCAAACAGATGATCCGCCCAAGCTTGCCGCTGGAAGCCGCCGGATGCACATTGAGGGCAATTCTGCGCGCCGGCCTTAACTTCTGTTTCCATTCTCCCAAGCACAGCCGTTATGCGGTCTGAAACTGTACGTTGCCCAGAAACAACACGGCGAATTTGGAGACATATCATGCCGTGAATATAACAATTGCGCCAAGAAACAGTTAGACCTGCGTTGCTTTGGGTAAACACGGCCGTTGTCCCACACCATCAACTACGACCCGCGAGCCCAATGGTATTCGGCATTCGCGCTGCTCTCAGGCATCGGCCGCCACGGGCATTTTGTGTTTCTGCCGGATGTTATTTATACTTTAGACGGTCCAATTGTATCGGTAAAAATTGCGATTGTTTCGCCATCGGAACGGTGCGGAGGTGGAAAAAATGGGCACAAAACAAACCCAGCAAGAAATCCAGCAGTTGAAAGGAAAGTTGAAGGCCGCCCACAAGGCAAATGATTCCCGCCTGCTCAAACTGGCCCTTGTTTTGGTAATAGTTGCTGTCGTCGCAGGCATTCTACAGGGGCGAATACAGTTGTGGTAGCCTTACGCCACAGCTTTCTTGCCTTCGGGCAATACCTCCAAGGACTTGCAGATTCTCGTACGAACAGTGCCGTATGGGGTCCCTATGCGAGCAAGAGAACGATCATCGTAAAGAGAGAGTCTGTGAGTTCTTGCATGAGCACTTCAGTCTTGCCGAATCCCCGTTGAACACACGAGCCTAAGCTTCGTCCGAACGTCTGCTACACATATCCGAATTCGCGAATGGCCGAGCAGCCCTGGCGCAAGCGACTGTACCAAGGATTCCGACCACCGACAAGAAGACGATTCTGATGTTCTTGCACCTGGTCATAATTGTGCTCCTCTCAAATCTGTGGGCACAATTATTGTCACTTTGTCGTGACGTGGCCGTTTACCTGAACATCAGACCGCTGTTGAATGTACACTACAAGTCATGATCAAGATGGTGAAAAGAGCAATCAAGTGGATCGCAATCGCAGTCGCGGTCGTAATTGTGATAGTTCTTCTGATATTAGGTACACTGACGACTCCGGGGCCGTTGTATCCCGAAGAAAAGCAATACGGAGGCATAACAGTTCACACCGAGTCACCTATCGGCCCCAAGATCGATTCGATGATGGCCGAGATATTCATGCGCCTTGAGGCTGTTGCCATATATGATCCGAATAGAGAAATGAATCCCTGTCTTTCAACCCAGAACAAGTTCAGTTTTTTCGCCGGCCTTACGCTGCGGAAGAATCGGACAATGGGTTTTTGTCTTCTCGGCAATTGTTACGTCAATGTAGATTTCATTAAGGAATTGGCCGCCAAGACAGGCGGGCGACCGAAATACAATGCACGCGAAGGAAGTGTAGTACACGTGGCGACACACGAGTTGATACACCAGTATTTGGCTGATGCATACGGCGATCTTGCCTCTCGATCCCTGCCCACATGGAAGACGGAAGGATACTGCGAGTACGGGGTCAATCATTCTGTCGCGTCCCACGACAACAGCTATTCGCTTGCCGAGAGGATCGACATATTTATAGATGACTCGCAGTGGAACCCGACGGCGATGACCCACCGACCACATTATGTCTGGGGCCTGATGATAGAGTACCTCGCAGACGTCAAGGGTCTGAGCTTTGAGCAGATAATGGGCGACAGTATAATCAAGCACGCGGTCTATCAGGAGATGATGGCCTGGCGAGAATCTCTGAGACCTTCAGGTACAGAGCAACCGAACTGATCGACGGCTATTACCACTGAAAGATAACTTGAATTGTCTATCCTTCAGCTCTTATCATGCTATCTGTTTGCAATTTCCAGATGATTGTCTGTGAGGTCTGCCTGGGCTAATGAAATTGCCCTTAATTCTACAACTCAGGAGAAAAATAAGTGCTCGGCGCCAGAGCGCTTTGTTCGATCGTCACCCCGGCCTTATCTTCCTTGCAGCCCTGGCCGGGCCCTTGTTGGCCATTATGGGTTTGGCCACCTACCGTATTGTCCAACGATACGTGGCAGAAGGTTTGCCTGTTGTCCCTCTATTGCTTGTAATGGTCGCAGCGTGGATTGGAATCGGACTGAGCAGACAATTGCGATTGAATCGAGACCACAAATGGAACAGTTTTGTCGCTTACATGCCTGTCAGACCAATTCACCTGTTAGCCGTACGCGCTTATGCTGGGATTGGAGTTGGGATCGTCGGCACTATACTATTGATCTGTGGCCTTTGTGGGTCAGGAGCGGAACTCTGGACAACGAGGGCCATTATCAAATGGCTGCTAATAGCTATGATGCTTGTTTGGGTGCTCTCACTCCAGGCGTTCTTGGGATTGGCCAGTTCGCGTTTTGCCCGGGGTCAGCGATTATTGTTACTGACACTCATGCTTTGGGGGGCTTTGTTCTTGGCCAGATTTGCCTGGGGTCCAGGAAGTGAAGGCCTATATGTCGATCGTATAGCGGACATTTGTCTCACCGATCCTGTGTTGGTGGCCAGCGGCATCATCTCGTTGGTATGCACTCTAATTCCACAACATACACCATTTTCGGTTACAGGGTCTTGGGCGATCTTGCACGTTGCGCTGGTTTCGATCGTCTTGACAGGGTTATCATGGAAGCTGATACAACAGCCACCATTGAGTATGCCGGCGAAACCTAAAGACCTGTTTCTCACAGTTCCATCTCGCAATCTTCTCTCTCACATCTTGCCGGGCTCGCGTGGCGGTCAGATTTGCGTCGAGTTGCTCCGCATGCTCAGAGGGCCGCACACCAGATTGCTGTTCTACGTGACAGTGAGTGTGGTTGTTGGGTTAGGACTTCAGATTCAGATCAGACATCCTGACGGTAACAGTCACATCTTCATATTGGCGGTCTTTGCATTGCTTGCAGTCAACGAGCGAGCCGATCTTTTGCAGATTAGACAAGGTGACCGTCTCTACCACATGTACGGAGTGGACGCCAAGGACTATCTTCGTGGTCTCACAGCTTCCGTGGGCCTTCTGATTTCCGTGCTTTGCTTGATGCAAGTGCCGATATTCCGTGATTGCGATATCGAAACGTGCGGCAGGATTGTCTGCGTGTGTATCGCCATGGCCTTTTCCTCGACAGGAATGAATGTGGCGTTTGACCATTACTCCCGCAATACAAGGTTCTTCAAGTATCTCATCGCGGTCATGTTATTCTTTACGGTCTTATCAGAGGCATGGCATGTGATTCCAATAGTAATCATATTGGGTTTCAACGTGATTCGTATACCGTCTTTGATATATAGCTTGATACTCGTTTGTCTTTCTTTTGCCGTCAGCTCATTTCTTTCGTTACTTCCCTTGTTGATTGCCGGGCTCGTCCTTGTATCTGAAATTACCCGAACCGGCCCTGAAACTGTGAAGAAATGGTACTGGAGAATTACAGAATGATACAGTTGGATAACATCAGGAAACAATATGAACGGTGTGTCGCCCTTGATCAAATCAGCCTTGACCTGGAATATGGAAAGGCCTATGGATTATGGGGAAGAAACGGTGCAGGCAAGACAACGCTAATCCGAATTGTCTTAGGAGTGTTGTCTCCTGATCGTGGGACAGTGCGCGTCTTTGGCAACGATCCGAAAAGGGATTGGTCAGTAAGGAGAGAAATTGGCCTTGTCAGTGACGAGGACGTATATTTTTCAGAGCTTACGGTTGAAGAATTTCTCTGGTGGATAGGCAAATTGCGGTCAACTCGGGATAGTCTATATCAAGAGCAGATAGAGAGATACACACAGGCCTTCTACGTTGATGAACATAGAAACCATCTAATCAGTTCATTGTCGTATGGTACCAGAAGGAAGGTGTCCGTCATTAGTGCATTCATAGGTGAGCCTAAGCTGATTGTCATGGACGAACCAACCAGTGGACTAGATGTTGATTCAATAGAAGCTCTATGCAGGTTGCTGAGAGAACACCGGCAAGAAGGTGGGGCCGCGTTGATCGCATGTCACAATGCCACTTTCATGAAAGAGACGTGTACGGATATTATAGAAATAGATGGAGGTAAGATAGTCCGGTACGGTCCTGTGGGAACAGTGGATATGTGATTTTCTGCTCTTTGGGGCAGTTCTTCTAGCCCCCCGGAATGATGTTTTCTTACGGTAATTGCTCAAGGATATCGGCGGACTCACCGAAAGTCTACCCGGAGTTCAGAAGCCACGGTCTGCCCCGCCAACATTTCGGAATCCGACACGAGAAATGCAGTTGTCACCTTTTTGGAAGTTACACTGGTCGAAAGCAACATTTTCGGCGTCGTCGAGAACAAGTGCGGGCCGGTCGTCGTTCTTTTCGAACCCAAAGCGGCAGTTGAGAAGACGGACATTCCTTGCGTGGCGGAGGTAGCATCCGTACGCCGGCACGGCGCCGACGCGGCGTGGAAAGCGCTCATCGTTCTCTTGCGGGTCCAGCAGAGCCTGCGAAGCGGGGTGTCCTCCCTTAGCTATGATCCGGACATTTTTCAAGTCGATGTTTTCTATGGGACTTCCGGGCTTTCCCCAGATAACACAGGGCATCTCACGATTCTTGAAATAGGAGAAACAGTCAGTCGCTGTTATGTTCTCGAAGGTGACATTGCGAATTGCGCCGCGTTTGTACGTTCCCTCTGGCACTCGGGCGACGTCGGAGATTTTCATGAAGATTGGCACGAATGTTTTTTCCATCGTGATGTCTTTGTAGTGCACGCCGTCGATGGCACTACCGTCGTTCGAGGTGATGCTTATGCCTGCCTTGCCGGCACGCACGATCCTGATGTTTTCGAATCGGATGTTCTTGAACGAGCCTACCGTTTCGGTGCCGAATTGGAGAGTATTGCACCCGCTCGCCAGAAAGCAGTTGCGCACGGTTATGTTCTCGCTCGACAGGGCCTTGCCGAGAGACAGATCGCTGCCGAGTTTGATCGCATCGTCACCGCCGGCGGAGTAGCCATCTTCGTACCGAACGGCGTCGATGTGACAGTGAACGATCCGAACGTTCTTGCATTGCGAAAGGTTGAGCCCGTCCCGGCTGGTCTTGATGGCCACGTTGTCGATAAGCATCTCTTCGCAACCAGTAGCAAGGATGGCGTAGTGACCTCCTTCTCGTATGTTCAGATTGCGAATCTCGATGTTCTTGGACAGCTTGAGCGCGATACCCTTGTCGCCGGTGCCTTTCGGCACCTTGCTGCTTCGGGTAAGCGCCGAGCCGTCCAGTGTGCCCGGCCCGTATATCTTGACATTCTCGAGATTCTCGCCCCAGATGAGCGAGGCGTGCCAGTGATAATACGCCGAGTCCATTAATCCCTTGTCGTTCGGGTTGGGCTCCCACGGATCCATGACACCCGGCATGGCTTTCAGGACAGCGCCCTTGTCCAGGGCGAGTGTGACATTGCTTTTCAACCGGATTGAGCCGCAAGCATAGATACCCGAAGGAAAGAATACCGTGCCGCCACCTGCGGCGTTGCATGTATCGATAGCCTTGTTGATAGCCGGCGCATCGTTTATAGTTCCATCGCCAACTGCGCCGTAGTGGTGAACGTTGAAGGTGCCGACTGCCGCCAGGGCCGGCGCGGTCAGTCTCGACAGGACATCATCGCGTTTGGTGCCCGTGTGGACCTCGAAGGCCTTGGCCATACTGTCCCTCTCGCCCCTGGCGTCCTCGACAAAATCAACAAGATTACCTAGCGTGTGTTCGAACCGATGCGTGTCAATCCTGCCTTCGAGCGCCTTCCATAATGCGACCATCTGTTCGGAAAGAGCCACACCTTCCTCCATGCCTTCGTAGACATCTTCTATCAGTGTCCGCCCGATGGTAAGACGGTAGTCATGGTCCCTGAAATGGAACGACGAGAGGAATTCCTCCGCCCTGATGGGTTCGCCGTAGACCTCGCGCAGGCCCGGCGCATACTGATCAAGCAAACGCTTTTTCAGTTCCGGCGAGTCGGGGCCTATGCCGCGTCGGTTGATGGCATAGGGCGTTTTGTTTTCAACCATGAACTCGTCACCTTTGTCGATCCAGATTCCCCGGTACCCCCGATACATGTAAAGCTTTCGGGCCACATCATCAGAGACAAGGAGAATATTCTTGATCGTTTCGAGTACTTTCGGGTCATTGCCAAAGGTCTGCCTTATCCACTCGGTATAGATCTCATCAAGAGAGCGATCGGGATTCCAGGCAAGGCGGCCCAGGCCGTAATAGTTCACCATATTCAGCGAGGACCTCGTCCACGCCGGTGACGGGCTGATCATGGCGACACCCATGATACAGTGGACGGAAGATTTGTTCAGGCTTCCCGGGCCGTTGCGATAAGTATCCTGCTCGAGCCACCATTTCCACTTCTCAACCCATGAGCTAGGGAAACTCTTATCGATAATCAGCTCCGTACCCATCAAGGTCTTTCTCAATGCACCGTCAATTCCGGGGATCGGCGCCGACAGGTCCCAGTCGCCGGCGCTGCCCTTTGGCACCAGGATCACATTCTCGCGATACTTGCCGTCTTCGGGGGCAAAGATGTCATGGGGGATGAGGTGGCGGTAGGGTTTGGGAGTGTAACGATAATTGCCGTATACGAATCCGCGGACAAGAACATTGCCACCGTAGGGTGCCAGGTTGTCGGCGATTCGGTTTACCATTGGCGGACGCGGATCGCCGTTCTGTTTTTCGGAACCCAGCTTCATCATGTACCCGCCAAAATCAGGCACTCTCGCATATATTCTGTCGGCCGTCTCCTGATCAAGTGCGAGGATGTAGCTCGGAGTCCAATAGAGTTTCATGCCGTAATCCCGTAGGATCCCGGCCAGGATCTCGACCTCATCGAGATGTTCGAGAAAATCGTCGCAGTAGTGCCAGTTGACCTCGCTCGGACAGATCGCGTTCCAGCCAGCCGACGCCATCATGCGCACCCAGTCACGAATCAACTTCGTATCGCCGGTACGTAACTCCTGCCAGCTATAGATCGAATCGTTTCTGCCACCGGTACGCCATTTGTCGCCAAAGCATCCACGGAAGTACGACCAATGATCGACCATTCTGATCGGGATCTTCGGATTCTCAAGCACATCGAGCTTACCCGGGTCCTGCCCCAACTGAATGCGACGAATCAGATCGAATATGCCGAAGATGCAGCCGGCTGGAACTCGTCCGGCAACAACCAGCGTCTTGTTCTCGCCTTCCTCGATTGCCTTGAGAACAAACCCGTCTTCCTTGATGCGATCGAGTCCCAGTTTGCTGCTACGTTCCCGAATCCAGTTTGACGTCTCCGATGTCCCGATGATAACCTTATCTCCGGAACCGGCGGTTGCGCTGATCGATGGTGTGAATCCCAGCATGCTCTCTACCGCACTGCTCAACTCGTTAACGGCAGTCTTTACAGTCGAGTTGTCACCTTCTGCAACGATGTTCTTCAACAAATCCTCAGCGGACAAATCGGAAACCGGATTGTACTGTAGCCAAGCACTGTAGAGGCTATGGTCCTCTTTCCGGTACTTGTATGTGTCTGCTACTCTATCTGTAGGAATCGTGTCCCGCCGGCCCGCGTATACCGATTTGGTCGAATCGTATATCTCGCGAATGTCGGCATCGGTCAGGGCCCTGTTGTAGATGCGCAGATCGTCCATGAAGCCAATGAAACCTTCCCCACTGGAAATCTGCGTCAGACCCTCGCGCCGAAGTGGTTCTGTTTCCACCGTCGAGAGGTCAACGACCGAGATAAGCTCACCATCCCGCCAGCCGGTGATCCTTCGGTTCTGATCATCGTAAGCCACGGCGAAGAGATGCCACACAGAATCACCAACTGAAGCCTTTGGGTGCCCATAGAAGGCCCATTCGCGCATGTCGTACTTTGGCCAGTCGTAATTCAAAATCAGATCCCAGTATCTGAAGTCACCCTCGCCACTAAAACGCACCTGGAAATCGCCCCGGTAGGCGTTGATCTGGACAGCCTTGTTGTCATATTTCACGAGCGTGTTTCTGCCCGTGACGGTGTTGAGCCAGAAAGATATGGTACCGCGTGAAACAGCCAGAGGCGACTCCTCGGATGCCGGAATCCTCATCGGTAGGGCGCCCGGTATGAATCGAATGCAGGCGCGGCCTTGACCGAGAGAATAGATGGTCGCACCTCCCAGCACGGCATCGTTGCCGTACCGGGAAAGGTCTTTGCCGGTTCCATCGTCAAAGTCCCATCGGCCAACGAGGCCTTCCGGCCCTTCAGAAGCGAATACGGCCTGCAAGTTCACAATCGCCAGCAAAAAGGTAAAAGCCACTGCCATTTCGCCAGAGAGCACATATCGAGATTTCATGGTACTCCTCAATTCTGATCTGTTATTTTCAACGAAACGGACGTTTCAGGGACGAAAGTTGGTCAGTCTTATCTGCTTTGCGTCGTCGTCGTAGACGATGTCGGCCCGGGCGCCGATAATTTTGACCTGAGCCTCGGGCCTTTTGTATCCCCCGTCGAAACCGCTTTTTCGAGTCCCTCTGTATGAGAACAGTACCAGGTCTCCGTTGGCAGCATAGTCATAGGCGGAAACGTCGACTACCAGACGCTCGCCCATGTAAGAGTCGAGATTCAGATCCTGGCACTGTATCGGCGTCACGCCGCCTTTGTGAGCGATGAACTTCGTTGTCGTATTGCCTTCGCCGTCGCCCGTCCGGTATTCACCCCTGACGTATATCGATTCTATTGTGCCGTTGCTGTCGTCGACGACAAACATCCCCTCGTTGAGACTCAACTTGCCGCAGCTAAGCGCCCCACCTTCTATTACGAAACGGCCTGTGGTGGTGTCGATATCAAGGTTCCTGTCGATTTCCACCATTCCACCGAGTTGCCGCGCGACGCTGTTGGTGCGGTCGACGATCAGCGGTCCCTCGACTTTGAGCCTGCGGCCGTCGGGAATGATGAATGTCGATTCCTCATAGACCCGGATCTCGAACTGCCCTTCAATATCGCGATCGAGCCTCACCGTGACGCCCCCTTTAACCACACGGCTCTTTCCAATCAGCACCCGCTCGTCAATGTTGTCGTCGGGCAGCCGGCCGGCGTCATCACCGGCCCACTTCAGGCGGCATCATCGGCGGATGGGTGGGCTGAATCTGACCGGCGATAGAGACGTTTGTCAGCACAACATTTTCAGCATGTCGAAGGTGCATGATAGGACCCTTCTCAAGAGTGTCGATCGTGACATCCTTTATGAAGACGTCGTACACGGGCGCGGCCTCGACTCCCTGGCAGGAGATCGTCTCGTCGTCTCCCTGCTTGATGTGAACGTTCTCGATGTTGATATTGCGGAACTCTGTGGGGAAGTTGCCGCCGCGGTAACCGTGGTAGTTGTTTCTCAGCCTGAGGATTCGCGCCTTTCCGACATTGAGATTCCTGACATAGATGTCCTTTATGAAGCCACCTCGGTCGAGATTGGACTTGCAGTACAGGATGTTCCCGCCGTCGTAGTTACAGTCGTATATGAATACATTGCGTACACCGCCGGACATTTCACTACCGATAGCGACGCCTTCGAAGTTCGACGGCATGTTGCGGATGACGATATTCTCGCACGGCCTGGGCCTTCGCCAGGCGCTGTTGTCACGGCCGGCCTTGATCGCCACACAGTCGTCGCTCTGGTCCAGCCAGCAATCCTCCATCAGGACATCAGTGCACGAATCGGGATCGAGCCCGTCGTTGTTCGAGTTGTGGCTGTCGAGCACCAGACGCCTTATCGTGACGTTCGTGCAGAACGTCGGGTGCACGCACCAGAACGGATAATCGCGAATCGTCACATCCTCGATGAGAACATTTGTACACTCGAAGGGTTCAAAGAATGTCGGCTTGGCATAGACTTTGATGTCTTCAACGGGAACATCTTTGTGATTCAGCTCGCGCAGTTCTTCGTTTGTTGTGGTTCCGGGCTTGAGTTTGTCAGGCCACATGGCCCACGAGTTTTCCGCCTGTCCGTTGAGAGTGCCTTTGCCCGTAAGAGCGATGTTGGTCTTTTGGCAGGCGTAGACCAACGGCGAATAGCTGTAACACTCCGTGCCCTCCCACCGGACTCTGACGTGGGGGAGATAGTCGTCAAAGTTGGTGCCGAACAGGATTGTGGCACCCTCGGTGACGTGAAAATTGACGTTATTGTCCAGATGAATGGGCCCGTTCGTAAGCCATGTGCCTTTCGGGACAACGACGCGTCCTCCGCCGGCCTGCGTGCAGGCAGCGATGGCCTTCTCGAATGCCGGATTGCAATCAGTGACACCGTCTCTAGCGGCACCGTAGTCAGTTACGTTGAAGTCACGGTCCGCAAATTTCGGCGGGACAATTCTGCTCAAGATCTCGGGCAGCAGGTCCCAGCCCTCTCGCTTCTCGCAGGCAGAGTCCTTTCTTGCCTGAGGTGAGCAGCCACACGCCAGGAAAATGGTAAGCACCAGAAGTGAGAGAGTTCTCTCTCTATCAATTGTTCCTCCGAGGATCGTTTTGCTCATGTGTTTGCTATTCCTTTCTCTAAGATTGTCTTGGCAGATCTTCCATCAGTGACTTTTGACCGTGATTCGGCGATGTCTCGTGTCGGCAAATGTCACCTTATGGAACTTACTGCAACTTTGACGGGATAATACACCGTGCACGCACTGAAAGCAATCCAGTGTACATGGAAACCATCAAATCACGTGGGGAAGATCGGGGCCAGCGCTGCAGGAAATACAAACAGAATTCTCCGCGGGAACAAGTAGATGAAGGGAAAGAATGTCAATCGGAGAATATTCTCGGCAAAGATAGGATATCTGCGCCCGAGGCGGCGATTGTGCGGGCGCGATGCTTCTATAACAAGGGCTCATGCGAATTCGAACCTCGCCCGTGCCGTCATGCAAAAGGGGTGGCTCTTTGGATTGACTCCTCCACCAAGGAACTGCTCTTTAAAAGGCCTTGTAGGTTCGAGATTCTTCGGGCCATCCGGTAGTATTGAGGAACTCACACCATCTTTACAGGGCGCGGCCGTGCCGGGCACGCACGACATAGTCTCTGACCTTCGACAGCGAAACGTCCGGGGAGCCGTCTGGATACAGATAGACGCTGATAGAAAAATCCGACCCCTGCTTTGTGAAACGTTCGAGATCTCCGGCCTGAATGAAGCCCTGCGACTCGAGTCTTCCGGCAGTGCCAAGCCAGCTCGCTCCCACAGCTACACCGAAAAAGCCGTATGCCTTGCCCATGATCACCGCACCGCTGAGCACGTGCCCGTTCTGCGAGTCAAACAGGAAGATGCAGTCTTCTATTTCCAGAAAGCCCGTGGGCTCGGCGCATTGGAGGCCGAGCACCCGACAAACCTCGTAAAACGGAGTTTCGAGGATATTGATGAACCTTTCGAGATTGAGAGTGTTTCCCGGCGGAAGGTGTTTCGACCCCACTTCCTTCGCCTCCTTGTAATTCGGCATTGATCGTCCATATTTGTCCTTCGTGAGGTGCTGCATTTTAGATGTTTCGCCTTTGGTGTCAAGTGCTCTTGTAAAACGCAGGCGTATCGGCGGTTTTGCGCCCGGGATCTCGCTTGAGACACCGAGTCCGGCGGCAGCGATGTCCTCAGGTACCCGGAGAAAATAAGATTTCATAATTTGCTTCACGAACCTCGTACTATCGTTTACACTTGCGGCCGGGAAAGCCATGCGCTCGCAAGATCGAGATGGAGATGGTAGTTTCGTCACTCGCAGTTGGGTAGCCCGTTAACTACCATTTGCCCGCAGAGTTTGGACAGTGGTGTGCTGATGGGTATCGATGAGGAGACATCCCAAGGGAAAGGCCAACGATGGGTATCGATGAGAAGAGATCTCAAGGGAAGGACCAAAAAAGCCCCAAGATAGCTCAAGGAACGAGCAGCCCTGAGCAAGAGAAGTTCGTCCCGACATGCAGCATCTGCGGAGAGAAGCACTGGCCACACCATCCGTTGGTCCCTTGTGTCAACAAGAAGAAGGCCAAGGCCAAGGCGAAGGCTGACAGGAAGGCCAAAGCAAAAGCTGCGGCCAAGGCCAAAGCCGAAGCCAAAGCACTTGCCAAGGCCAACTCCAAAGCGAAGACTGAGGCCCAGGCCGAGGCAAGGGCCCAAAGGCGAGCCTATATTGAAGCGGTGGCCAAGGCCGAGGGAAGGCTCAGTGCCGAATCCAAGTTGAGGGCCGAGGCTGAGAAAAGGGTGGCACTCGAATCCGAGCGGCGGGCCGAAATCGAGGCGGAGCTGGCCAAGGCCGAAGAAAAGGCCGAATCGTACGCTGCAGCTCTAAGAGAAGCTGAGGAAAAGCTAAAGGCACAGACCGAAGAAACCGACAGGGCCAAGGCAAAGGCCCAGACCCAGACTCAGGCCAGAGCCAAACTGGAGGACAGGTTAAGGGCCGAAGCTAAAGCCAGGTCTGAGGCTGAGAAACAGGCGCAATTGCTGGCCGAGGCACGGGCTCGGGCAGAGGATCAGGCCCGATCTGAAGAGGCAGCAAAGCTTCAAGCCCAGGAGCGGGCCGGCGAGGAGGCCAAAGCACGAGCGAAGCTCGAGCAGAAGCTCACGGCCGAATCCAAACAGCGGGCCAGCATCGAGGCCCAAGCCGCCGAGGCTGTTTCGGCAGCCAGGACGGAGGCGGAAGAAAAAGTCCTCTCCCATGAGGAGGTTGTGCGAGAGGCACAAGAGAAGCTTCGGGCCGAAACTCAGGCCAGGTCCAAGGCTCAGAAGGAGGCTGAGGCTCGAGCGAAAGAGGCGATCAGGGCCGAGGCCCAGGCCGAATCCGAGGCGGCTGCCAGACGCAAGGCCGAGGAGGATGCCCGGCTGGAGGCCAGGGAAAGGGCGAAAGTCGAAGAAAGGTACAAGGCCGAATCTCAACGGCAAGCTGAGATAATCGAGCAAGCCCAGCAGGCGGCTTCGGCCGCAAGAGCAGAAGCCCAGGCCAAAGACCAATCACATGCTGCGGAGCTGAGAGACGCCGAGGAAAGGCTCAGGGCCGAGACCGAAGCGAGAGCAAGAATCGAGCAGGAATTGCAGGCGAAGGCGCAAGAGTTGGTCAAAGCCGAGCAAAGAGCCGACTCTGAGGCGCAGTCAGCCAAAGAAGCTCAAGAGAGAACTGATCACTATCGAAAAGCGGTGGCCAAAGCCCAGAAGAGACTCAACGCTCAGTCACAGGATCTGGCCAAGACCAGGACCAGAGCAGAAGTCGAAGCGAGCTACCGGGCCCAGGCTCAGGAAAGAGCCAGGCAACAAGCCGAAGCAATATCCGAAATCGAAGAGAAGCTCCAAGCCGAATCCGACCGGCGAGCCAGGCTAGAGGCCGAGTCGGCCGAAGAGATCGCCGCAGCCAGGGCAGAGGCAGAGGAAAAAGCCCAATCGCACGCTGGGGCTATCAGAGAAGTCCAAGAGAAGCTCCGGGCTGAGACCGAGGCGAGAGCAAGAATTCAGCAGGAACTTCAGGCCCAGGCCCAAGAGCTGGCCAGGGCGCAGCAAAGGGCCGATGCCGAGGCGCAGGCGGGCAGAGAGACCCTGGAGAAAGCCGAGCACTATCGCAAAGCGGTGGCCAAGGCCGAGAAGAGACTTGAAGCTCAGGCACGTGAGATTGCCAAAGCCAGGACCAGAGCCGAAGTCGAGGCGGACTACCGTGACCAGGCCCAAGAGCAAGCCAGACAAGAGGCCGAGGCCAGAGCCAGGGTAGAAGAGCAGTTCAGGACCCTGAGCGAAGAGCTATCAAAAGTCGAGACCGCGGCTACCGCGGCTGCATCGGCTGCAAAAGCCCAAGCCGAAGAAAAGGCTCAGTCATATGCTGCATCTTTGAAGCGAAGTGAACAAGCCCTCAGCGAGCAAACTAAACAAAGAGCGAAAGCTGAGGAAGAGGTTCAAGTCCTGACTCAGTCAAGGACTGAATTAGAAGAGAAGTTAGAGGCCCACACAGAAGTCATATCCGCCCTTGAGAAGCAAGTTCAATCGCAGCTGCGAGCAAGGGCTGTCGCAGAGGCAAAGGCAGAATCCGAAGCTGCAGCCAAATTGCAGGCCCAAGAAAAGGCTGGCGAAGAAGCCAAGGCCAGAGCCAGGATTGAGGAGAGACAGAGGGCTCAAGCCGACGAACTGGCCAGGACAAAGGCCGAGGCCGCCGAGTCTCTCTCGGCGGCCAGTGCCGCGGCTGATAAGAAGGCCGAGTCCTACGCCGCGGCCGTCAGGCAGATAGAGGAGAAGCTGAGGGCGCAGGCCGAGGCGAAGAAAGAGGCGCAAGCAAAAGTCCAAGCTCTGGCCGAAACAAATACCGCGTTGGAAGAGAAACTGAAGACTGAGATCGAGGCCAGATCCGAGGCTGAGAAACGAGTTCAATTGCAGGCTCAGGCGAGGACAAAGGCCGAGTCGCTTGCCGACGCCCGTGCTCAGGCAAACACTGTTCTGGAAGAGAAGTTGCGGACCGTGACCGAAGCCGAGGCCGAGGTTCGGCGGCAGGTTCAGGTCTTGGAACAAGAAAGAGTCGTCGCTGACAAACGAGTTCAAGCTGAGAGCCAGTCGAGCGCGAAGGCCCGGGAGCAGTCCGAGTATTACCGCAAAGCGCTGTCCAAGGCAGAAAAGAGGCTTGCGTTCCAGGCCCGGGAGATTGCGAAGGCCAAGACCAGGGCCGAGACCGAAGCCGGGTATAGAGACAAGGCTGAACTGAGGGCTGCTGAACAAGCCGAAGCCAGGGCCGAGGTTCAGGAGAGAATCAGGGCCCAATCCGATGAGCTTGCAAAAGTCAGGGCCGAAGCCGAGGAGGCGGTCTTGGCGGCCAACGCCAAGGCCGAAGAAGAGGCCGCATCACATACCGCAGCCCTCAGAGAAGCTGACAAGAAACTTAAGGCGCAAGCCAGGCAAACCGAGGAGGCCCGGGCGAAAGCTCAAGAACAGGCTCAGGCGAGAGAGGCGCTGGAAGAGAAACTGATAGCCGAAACGAAAGACCACTCTGAGGCTAAGCAGCAAGTTCAGGTTCTTGCCGAGGAAAGAGCCAAGGCCCGGGCAAGAGTTGAATCTGAAATCGCCGCCCGATTGGAAGCTCAGGAGCGGGCCGCCCAGGAAGCCGAAGCAAGAGCCAGGCTCGATGAGAGACTTGAGGCCGAAAGAGCCCAGCGCGAGAGGATTGAGGCCGAAGCAGCGGAGGCTTTGTCGGCGGCCAATGCCGCGGCGGATGAGAAGATCGCATCGTATGCAGCAGCCACAAGGGAGGCTGAGGAAGGGCTCAAGAAACAGAGCGAAGCAAGGAAAAGGGCCGAAACTGCAATCCAGGCCCAGGCCGAAAAAATGGCCGCGCTGGAGCGGGAGCTCGAGGCTCGGACTGAAGCGATGTCCGAAGCACAGCAGCAGGTGCGGGCCCTGGAGCAGGCAAAGACTGCAGCTCAGACGAAGGCCGAGTCCGAATCTGCAGCGCGGCGTGCGGCCGAGCAGAGGGCTGAATCGCAAGCCGAAGAAAGGGCCAGACTCCAAGAGAGACTCGCGGCCGAGGTAGCCG
>LJTR01000469.1 GCA_001303465.1 Phycisphaerae bacterium SG8_4 | reverse complement strand
CATGCCGTCGCGGTCCGCATCTTTGGGCGCAGGCTTGCTTTTGAGTTGGGGCCAGCCGCCCACTTCGTCCTGCGAATCAATCAGTCTGCCCGTACGGTTTCTTATGTCGTTGATCAAGCGGACGTCCACGGCGTCGCGAACGAGCGATGCGCCCGCGCCGGCCAGAACCAGACGCCGGGCCTCCTCGGCCGAGTGTGTCACCGGAGCGTTGGGTCCGGTGTCG
The DNA here is from genome assembly GCA_001303465.1 of Phycisphaerae bacterium SG8_4. Classification (GTDB taxonomy): domain Bacteria; phylum Planctomycetota; class Phycisphaerae; order Sedimentisphaerales; family Anaerobacaceae; genus SG8-4. The sequence goes on along the minus strand of LJTR01000469.1, from coordinate 5,904 downwards.
AATATTTTGTTAACCTTCCAGTGCTCTAACGTCCCCAGGTACTTGTAGTTCTCTGCCCAGAGTTCCATGTCTATCGCGGCATAGTTGTTCGCCGTCAGTTCCGGGCGTTCGTCAAAAACGTTTCCGCTCATGTATCCGTGCGCTGCATAGGCAGTGTGGCACTTCATGGCTATGGGCAGTGTCGTACCGCTTTCGGGGCCCGGGCGAAAGATGTTGTTGATAAGGTTGAGCTGGGCGTCGCCCACGTTGGCCGTGCCGCCGGCGCTCCAGTTGTAGACGATGTTGTTGCGAAAATCGATGATCCAGTGCGGCTGGTCCTGGTTGCCTGAGAGGGACGGATGACGGGACCGGCTCGAGGCGAAGATGCTGTGGTGGATGGTGATATTACTCTCCTGTTTGCGAAGCGAGCCGCACATGCCGTGCGGGCCCTTGTGGTGAAGACTGTCGTGGAGACCTTCGCTCAGGATACACCACTGGAAGGTGTAGTTCTTGAGATTTCCGGTGTCTTGATTGCCGTCTATGCCCCAGCTGATCGAGACGTGGTCGAATATCAAATTATCGCAGTCGTCTACTGAGACGGCATCGGGGCCGCTGGGACGAGGTTTGTTCTTGTCGCCGAGGCGCACGCGGATGTAGCGGACCACAACATCCGAAGCCTTGCTGAAGCCGAGTTTGTGATCCTTGAACGTGATACCGTCACCAGGGGCGGTCTGGCCGGCGATGGTCAGGCCATCGGTCTGGATCCTGATGGCCGATTTGAGCTCGATAGTGCCCGAGACCTCGAAGACGATGGTGCGCGGGCCTTTGGCCGAGTCGATCCCTTCGCGAAACGATCCCGGCCCTGAGTCGTTCAGATTGGTCACGTGATAGACGTCTCCCCCTCGCCCGCCTCGGGCGAATCGTCCATAGCCTTCGGCGCCCGGGAACGCCAGTATAGTCCGTGCGCTTGGGGCATCTTTTTGGCCCGCAGCGCGGTTCGCCAAACAGCCGGCCGCGGCCGGAATAGTCAGGATGATCATCAGGGTGCGAAGCATTGCTTCATCCTTTCCTTCTATTGTGTCTTAACCGATGGCAACTTGGCCTATAGCGTGCAGAGGCAAGTTTACGGACGAGACATCACAAGTCAAGAAGAACAGCCGCGGAACTGTTGCATGTATAGGAGAATATTAGGCTTCCAATGGGTGCGATTCAAAGGGGATTCTGATATCATAGCGCAAGTATAGTGCTCCCGATTGACATCTAGCGTTCTTGCGCGGGCAAGCGGCCTCACAATAGAAGGTTATGGTTTTGCTCGCGGGAATTTACTACCCTGAAGGGTATGAGAGGCACTTAGAGTGCCGGCAAGAATACGAAAGGGAAGATGTTCATGTATATCCCTGGACCTCATGCATGCGGTACGGCACCAAAGGAAAGGATGAGTTCATGCATGCAGTAAAACGATTTGTCATTGTCCTTTCTACACTGCTGTTTCCGGCGCTCAATTGTCCAGCGGCGGCCGCAGAGAAGGTCATTATCGATAGCGACATGGTTATGTTGTTTGACGATGGTGTGGCTATGATGATGCTCGCGAACCACCCGGACATAGACCTGCTTGGGGTGACTATCGTCCCTGGGAACACGTGGGTTTCGGAAGGTACAGCGTACGCTCTTCGCCAACTGGAGATACTGAATCGCCCGGACATCCCCGTAGCGGCCGGAACACGCCATCCGCTTCGAGCCGCTCGTCATGAAACAATAGCAGCCGAACAGAATATGTTTGGTCAATCATCTATGTATACAGGTTGTTTCAGACGGCCTGAGCCGGCATCGTACCTGCGGGTATATGAAGAGAAATTCTCAGCCAGTCCGAAGATAAAGCCTGTCGATACACACGCAGTGAACTTTCTGATTGAGACGATCAAGGCCAATCCGGGTGAAGTCACCGTGATGGCGGTTGGCCCGTGTACGAACCTGGCAATCGCCATACGGATGGCTCCAGAGATCATTCCTCTCATAAAGAGAGTTGCATACATGGGCGGTGCGTTTGATGTTCCTGGCAATACGACGCCCGCGGCTGAATTTAATTGGTGGTTTGACCCGGAAGCGGCCAAGATGTGCGTTCGAGCCGGTTTTGCCGATCAGCTTATCGTCGGATTGGACGTGTGCGAGAAATACCGTTTCAAGAAAGAATTCTTCGATCGGATTACAGCCGTCGACACACCGATAGCGGCGATGTTCAGGCGAGCCTACGGGGCACGCTTTGAGACAGACCCTGCCTACAGCCGGCTGGTCTGGGATACCATCGTCGCTGCTGTGGTCATCGATCCGACATTAATCGTCGAGGAGGAAACCCGGTGGGTCGATGTCGATTCGGATTATGGTTTGGATTACGGTCGAAGTCTCGGCTACGCCAGTCGAGGGCCCGCCGGCACTCAGAGAGCCCGTATTCTGATGGCCATTGACGAAGAACGCTTCTGGAACTTAATGGTCAGCCTGCTCACAAGACAATCTGACGCCTTGCAGGTCAAGTAAGGCGACCTTTTGATGGGCTATGTCACCTGCTCGCATCTTCTGACTGTGGCAGTTTGGCTTGCCACTCTCTGGCTTTTTCCAGGTTTCATAGGGGCCAGTACGGTATGAGTTTGTTAGACAAATGGCCCCTCCACGGTCACAGGACACAAGGATGAGATGATCATGGCTGGGCAATCTTTGGCGCTGACAATTCAACGTAATCAAGCAAGATATGGGCTGCTTCGATCAGCATGGGATCTTCTTGGGGTTTTTCATCCTCATCACCGTGGGCAGCGCTCATGGTGTCCGATTCGAGTTCAGACAGCTCCGTAATCGGTTCTTGGCGCTTATCGCGTCGAAGACTGTTTTCCAGCTCCAGGCGCCGTTGCTTGATTTCATCGCGCTCCTGGCGTCTCAGGGCCTCATTGAGAGAAATCACAGTCTCCGATCGGACTTCATCCAGGTGCTCGCTCAGGGCCAGCAGATATTTAACATCAGGATTATCCTGCAAGCGGTACTCGTGACGTTCACGCAGGATGTCCATAAGGGGCGACAGGTTGTTGAATGACTCATAGGTTGTCCCGGTAATCGTGTCCCAGGGCAGTGCATTGGTCAATGCTCTCTCTCCGATTTCTTCCTTATTGTGCAGGCTGGGATAGGTCAGGTCGGGATTAGTGCCCCTGTACTGCGTGCTCTCTCCGCTGATGCGGTAAAACTTGGCCACGGTTACTTTCAATTGTCCGCGATTCAGTTTCAACATGGACTGAACCGTGCCCTTTCCGAAAGTGGGTTGTCCTATGACAATACCGCGGCCGTAGTCCTGAATGGCAGCGGCACATATTACCGTCGGCTCCACGCACCTGGACAATCGGACCCTGTTCAATAAAAAGTCCTGTCAGCTCAATGGCCTCTGGCAATAATCCCCCGCTATTATTGCGAAGATCAATCACTAAACCCTCCACGTTGGTTTGGGTGAGCTCTCGCAAGAGTTTTTTGACATCCCGGGTAGAACTGCGGTAGCTCCGATCACCAGAATGCAGGGCCTTATAATCCAGATAGAAGGCGGGCAGATCAATCACAGCGATTTGGGAGGGCCGTCCCTGACGCTCTACTTTGATTATCTCCATCTTGGCAGTCTGTTCTTCCAATTTGACGGCACTGCGTTCCAGGGAGATGATTTTTGTCTGGTCGTCAACTGCATCATTTGGGATGATCTCCAGGCGCACAATCGTCTTCTTGGGCCCTCGGATGAGTTTCACTAACTCATCGATGCGCCAGCCGACTATACTGACAATTTCTCCGTCCGGTCCCTGACCGACACCAACGATGCGGTCGGACGGTTTCAGCTGTTTGGATTTCTCGGCCGGTCCACCCTTTACCAAACGTACGACCACCGTATACTCATTTTCAGTTCTAAGCTGAACGCCAATCCCCTCCAGTGACTGGCTCATGGAGATATCGAAATTCTCTGCAGCACGCGGTGAAAAATAGGATGTATGGGGATCGAAGGATCGAACTGCTTGGCCAGGGCATTCATATAAAGTTCAAACACATCCTCACTCCTGGTCAGTCGAAGACGGGACAATTGATTCTCATAGCGTTCTTCCAGAATCTCAGTGATTTCATCGAGTGTTTTGCCGGCCAGCTTCAGATTCAGAATGCTGTTCTTAAAGATTTTGCGGGATATTTCATTCATTTCGTCGATGTCAGTTGGCCAGGGCGCCTCCTCGCGGCCAATATCCATGAACTCGGTCACATCAAAGGATATGTTGTCTAGCCCCCTGTCAAGGCGGTCCAATCGAGACTGGACGCGATCAGTTGCACGCCGTATATAACGATTGAAAATAATAAAGGCCGGCTCCAGATCACCAGAGGCAAATAGGTCATCAAGACGGTAACGGTATGGTTCGAAATCGCTAATATCACTGGCTAAAAAATAGCTCCGCGCAGGATCAATTTCAGACAGGTAGCTCTCAAAGATCTTACTCGATAGGTCGTCATCAACGGCTATCTTCCGGTAATGGTCTTGCATAAGGCGTTTCAATATGACCCGGCACGTGCTCACATGCTCGGCCAGGGGACTCAGAGGCTGATCATATGCAGGCTCATCAGCGCTTGCCTTGTACGATGTACGGACGCCGAGCAGATCCAACCAGATAAACAGGCAGACTCCAAATGTCAAAAAGATGGTTCTTGAGGCGAAAATCCTGTGATTCGCTGATAGGAGATTTGATTTAGTCACCATGGGATATACCCTTGAAGGGTAGTAGACTCCGGCGAGCAATACCATAACCTGTTATTTATAGCCACTCACCCGCGCAAGAACGGGTATTCTCAATCACGATCACTATAAGTATACGCCCCAGAACAAGGCAGATCAAAGGAAAACAGCCTAGGCTCCGTCTGAAAACTCGATCACTTGCTCTCAGGATGTAAACACAGTATGTATCATAGAGGGAGCAGATCCGTGTCGTTGACGCTCAATTGTTGGACGGTTGGCGCGTTCCCTGCGAGGCCATTTGCTGGAACATCTGGTAGAAAGTCGTTTGGGGTGTGAAATCCCATCTGGGGATAGTGCCGATCTCTGAAGTATCGACTACACCATCATCCACAAATCGGTGGATCTGATGCGTCATACCATCGCCGATGATCTTCCAGACATCCATATGTCCAAGATCGTCAAACATCACCCACTCTGCGTTGGTGAACATACTCCCATATCTACCTCGGAACTCTTCCCCTGCCTCTTTGCTGCCATAAATGAGCAGGGTCTCCACGGGAGATTCTTGAGTTGGTGGATGCTCGACTGACACAGGCTTGACCGGCCATTGACTGTGCTGAAAGGCCCCCCAGGCCATGAGGGCCATGGGTGACCCGATGACCGAATCGCGATCGTCCAACTCAGCCATGAAGTCACGCTGCGGATCGGTCACGCTGCTGTATGTTTTAGCCAACAGGTCTCCAACGCTCTCGAAATTCCCCATGAGCTGATCGTACATTAGCGACATCACAGCGATGCTGCTGAAGTCGCCTTGTTCGGCTGCGATATAAGCGTCGAAGATGAGGTTGACGTAGGCACGTTCGTAGAGCCCCAGGTACGTCACGATTCTGACCTTGGACGGATCGATGGGCATTCCTTGCCACTGCCGCGGCATCTTCTTTAGAGCGTTCTTGATCGTTTGTACGATATCGGGTGATCTTTCGATTGCCTTGGAGTCGTTCTTCCACAGTGCATTGAGGCGTTCGAATCGCGCGTCAACTGTTCGCGGTTTGCCGAAGGCAATGTCATAGGGGAAAGCGGCCTCGATCATAACAGCCCGATGAATGCGCTTCGGATAGCGCAGGCAATAGGTCAAGACCACCGCACCGCCATAGCTGCCACCGGTCAGGTTGATCTTCTCGTAACCCAGCGCT
>LJTR01000468.1 GCA_001303465.1 Phycisphaerae bacterium SG8_4 | reverse complement strand
TGCCGTCGTAGTGGGCAATCCCCGCCGCGGCGTACACAACACCGTTGCGGACAAGCACGCCGCCCGATACCGGCCAGGTGGAGATGAGCTTGCCGTAGACGGGAATCCTCCGGGCGGCCGGTCCGACCCGAAAGCGCCACAGGCGTCTTCCGGTTGCGGCCTCGAAGGCATAGACCCAGCCGTCGGCCGAGCCGGTATAGACTCGCCCGCCCGCCACGGCCGGAGGAAAGTAAACAGCTGCCCCGGTATAGGCCTGCCATTTCTGCCGGCCTTCGGCGTCGATAGCGCGTACCATTCCCGAGCGGTCGCCGATGAAGACCAGACCTCCGGCGACCACCGGCGCCGTGGGCATCGCCGTCGCTGCGTAAGATGTCCACTTTGTTTCGACTTGTTTTGGTATGCTCACATTTGTCTGGGGTATCCAGCCATTGTTCTTTTGATATGCGGGCCAGTCACCGTCGCGGACTTCGAAGCTTGCCACCGACGTTATATCGCCGGCGCCCTTTTGAAGTCGCGAGTCGTCGAGGGCCGGTCTAAAATCAAAATCTCCCGCCGGCGCAAGAGAGATATGCCCGTACAGAGACAGTTGACAGCCGCACATCCAGGGACCCCAGTAGAGCTGCCCGTCTGAAACGATCACACCGTCCTGGCACGGCGGACGCATGGGGGCGATGTGCTCGGCTCGGTTGGACGCGGTCTCGACTCGAACGGTCCCGCCGGGAGTTCTAAAGAAGATGCTGTCGATGCTTCCGGTTGCCCTGGTGCATGCCCTTCGATTGGGCAGCCTGGCCAACACTTCGCCGTCCTTGTAGGCATACTTCGCTCCGGTTGCAGCTGGACCTGCAGCGTAAAATCCATCTTCCTGAAGAACCATCTGCAGATTGCCGGCTTCTTTGTCCCAGAGGAGCTTTCCGTCTTTGGCGCTGGCGACGACCAGCCGGCTTCGCTGCGGCCCGGCCAAGAGAATATAGTCGTCGGTACATTTGATGAACGTCTGGGTCGAGTACCCGGTGACATAGTGCTGTGCTGCGCCATCCGGACCTATGGCTTCGAGCAGGTCGGTATCTGCGTTCTTCCAGGCGAGGTCACGTTTCTTCGTGTCGAGACATGCGAGGAACCTCTGGGGACTGTAGGCATAGATCCGTCCGTTCTTCATGCAGACGCCGCGACTGTCAAGATAATCATCGCTGTCGTACTGCCACAGAATCTTCTTTGTACCTGGATCGATCGCGACGAAAGTGCGTCCGAAGCCGAAGTTCGTCTTTGGATCTTTGTAATCGTGACCGTCCCACATCCCCCAGGGCCAGTGACCGAGTCCCGGTGTCTCTGAAGGTTGCGTGCGTATCTTCGCCTCGGTTCCGCCGATCAGTGCGTAGAGAACGCTGTCTTCTATCGCCATCCATTTCCACACGGGGCCATCGGCAACTCCGTCGGCGATGACAATCTCATCGGTGATCTGTCCGGTCTGCGTATCGATCAACTTGCACGATTCATCGTCGGCCATATATAGAATCTCAGGTGTCGCGATCATCGTGTTGCGATGTATCATGAAACCTTCCTTCAAAGGGCGCTTCCAGAGGATCGTCCCGTTGTAGGCGTTCGCACAGATCAACGTGTTGAGCATCGCATTTTGATTGGCCTTGTGAGCGATATGTCCGAACGCCCTGAAGACCTTGCCTCCGGCGGCAACCGATACCTCAGGCATGGGGCAGAACAGCGGCTCGGCGAGAAACTGTGTCATGTAAGGCGCCCGCGCGCGTTGGTCTGTCGACTGGGGGTTGTTGTCCGGCCCGTGATGCGGATGGCTCCAGCTATCGGTGCCTTCGGGATGGGGTTTGACAATGGTTCTGCTGCCGACCAGGATCGTACCGCCGGGATATGTCACGCGCAGAAGCTCTTGGTCGCTGACGCTGCCTCTCACAGAGTCGCAGACATACACCACGCCGGCAAGGTTGCTCGCCAGGCTGATCGTCTCAGGCGGTCCTTCTTCGACGAATATCTGCTTGCCCAGCATCTCCGAGGCGTCCGCTATTTCTCGCACAGTGGCCAGATCTTCCTCATCGGACGACTGAACGTACACAACCATATTTCTGCCGGTGATGAACTCGGCCAGCACGGAACGAATCGGCTCGGGGGGCAAGCCGATGACTGCAATAATGTCGTTCCTCGTCTCGATTTTGTCCAGGGCACTTGTGAGGCTTTCCACGGGGTCATCCGCACCATACACTGCACTTACAAGAATCACCAACGCGCAAACGATGCCAAATTGTAATCTCCTTCCACCGGTCATTTTTTGGTCTCCTTCAAGTTTGTGATGCGCCAATAGGAACTCCTGTGCCGTTCTATCAAGTTCATTGCAGGCGGCATTATACCCGGTATCCGTCCTTCAGTCGAAGGTTTTTGCGTATTCATGACAGACCCAAAGAAAGGGGAAAATTCGTCATAAAAAGGCGACGAGGCTGGCGCAAATCGGTTCTCCAGTTGAACTGTACAGCCGGGTAAATTACAATCGTTCCGTTGGTGGAAGTCGAATTTTCCATCATTGTTCCGGTGCAGACATTTATAGTGCTCACGATTGAAACTTCGCGTTTTTGCGCGGGCAAGTAGCTTTGCAATAACTGTTTATGATCTTGCTCGCGGGAATTTACTACCCTGAAGGGTATATGAAGAAGAAAGCAAGTCATCAGCGTAATCAGCGCAGACGCTCACAGCTCAAGAAGTCCGGAAAGGACAACACGTCCAAAAAAGAAGAAACAGTATCGCAGAAGATGGGTTCCATCAGCACCAGACGGATATGGCTGTTTCGTTTGGTGTGCCTCTTTGTTCTGCCTTTGCTGATATGCCTGATATTGGAATTGGGGCTCAGGATCGCAGGGGCGGGCTATGCCACGTCGGTTGCCGTGCGATGCCGGATTGATGGCAGGGAATATTACTGCAACAATGCGAGGTTTGGATGGCGATTCTTTCCGAAGAAGATATCCCGCCAGGCGGATCCCTTTGTGTTTCCATTGCAGAAAACTAGCAACGGCTATCGAATATTTATTCTGGGAGGATCGGCGGCACAGGGAACGCCGGATGGCGCGTACAGCTTTGGCAGGATGCTGGAGCTGATGCTGCGAAAGACCTATCCTGAGGTCGACTTTGATGTGATAACCGTGGCCATGCCGGCGATCAATTCTCACGTGGTTTATCAGATAGCGCGTGAATGTCTGGAGTATGATCCCGACCTGTTTGTGGTCTATATGGGCAATAACGAGGTGGTGGGGCCCTATGGTGCCGGGACGGTGTTCAGTCCGCTGGCCGGGCGTTTGGGATTGATTCGGGCGGGCGTATTCATTAAGTCAAGCAGGCTGGTGCAGCTTGTCAGGGGCTTGGCAGAGGGAATAAGGGACAAAGAGCAGGCGGGCTGGCGGGGATTGGAGATGTTCCTGGATCAGCAGGTATGTAAGGATGACAAGGCCCTGGCACGAGTCTACCGGCATTTTCAGGCGAATCTGGAAGACATTGTTGCCAGAGCCTCTCGGAAGCAGGTGCCGTTGGTCTTGTGTACGGTCGGGACTAATCTGCGAGACTGTCCGCCATTCGCTTCACAGCATAGTCGAGCATTAAGCGAGGATGAAAAGAGAGCGTTCGAGAAGTCCTTAGATCTGGGAAAGCAGGCCGAGAACGATAGTGACTTTGAACTGGCGCTGCAGAAGTATCGAGAGGCGTTGAGTATAGATGACGGTTTTGCCGAAGTGCATTTCCGGATGGGCCGATGTCACTGGCACAGGGGCGAATATGATGACGCCAAGGACAGTTACCTCAGGGCGCTGGATTACGATACCCTGAGATTCAGAGCAGACTCTCAGATCAACAAGATCATTGACGAGGTCGGCAGAAAGTACAGGGCAAGGGGGGTGCATCTCGTTGATGCGATGAAGGTGTTTTCTAAAAACAACCCCGAGGGTATCACCGGCAGAGAGCTCTTTTATGAGCATGTGCATATGACAACCAAAGGGAATTATCTGTTAGGCCGGGCGGTATTCTCCGAGGTGGAAAAGGCATTGCCAAAATCCATACAGGACAAGAGGGTCATCAGTGAGCTATCACAGTTGGAATGCCAGCGGAGTCTTGGATACACAAAATGGGACGAACACAGGATTCTCAGCAAAGTGCTCAACGGCTTTATAAAGAAGCCGCCTTTTAGTAATCAAGCCTATCAATCCGAGCGCGTAGCGTATTTGAATGACAGGATCAACTCGCTCAAGAGCGCATTGACGCAAGAGGCGACCGATGAGATATCGACACAATATCGTCAGGCCATTGAGGAGAATCCTTCTGACTGGTGGTTACACTGGAAATATGCCGAATTCTTGAGTGAGACCGACACCGATCCGACCGCTGCTTTCGGATACTACAAACGAGTTGAAGCAGTGGTACCTCATTATGCACGGGTGCATGAGAGGTTGGGAGTCTGCCAGGGAAAACTCGGACAGCTTGATAATGCTATCGAGAGTTGTCGAAAATCTGTTGCATTGGACCCTTTTCATTCTTATGCGCGTTTCCACTTAGGCTTTGCCTATCAGTTGAAGGGTAACACCGAGAAGGCCGGCGAACAGTACAGGATTGCAGTTCAACTGGCACCGGAAAACGGGCCCGCGTGGAATAATCTTGCGGGGATATTGGCTAACAAGGGGGACGTTGTAGGGGCGATAGAAATATACCTAAAAGCACTGGAGCGCGTGCATGATTTTTCTGAACTGAATTATAATCTGGCCGTATTGCTGCACCAGAGAGGGGATCGCTCGGAAGCGATTAAGCAGTTGGAAACTGGTTTGGAGATCGATCCCAATTCAGTGAAGATTCGCAAGTTCCTTGAGCGGTTGAGACAGTAGCAGACGCCAAATCGAAACCGCGGAGAACGCAGAGACCGCTGAGAAAGGATCAGCAGTCAACTGAATTTAGACATGATTACAGGATAAAGGCAAGATAAATGAGGCCCTTACAATACCTATGTAGATCCTATCCTGTCAAAAACCTCTCTCTACACCTGTGAATCATCAGTCAATATCGAAGATCCCGATCCATCGGGAATCAATTATCGGTGTGCTGGCTTGGATTTGTGGGCTTTGGGACTTGGAATCTGGTTGATTTTGTGTAGCTCGATACGCCCCTCATAGACCTTAAAGACTAAAGACAGGGCTGACCCCGCGAAGCCCGCGCATCTTGACTTTTTGGAAGTTAACTGTGGCGCAAAGGGCTTGGGAGGCGCAGAATTGACGAACGCGGCTTGAGGGGTATCATAGGTAAGAGGCGGGCCAGATTCGCCAACCAAAAGCGTTACAAAAGCGTCATAACGGGCATTCACGTCAGTGCAGTCTCTTGATCTTTCAAGATGAATTTGGCAAGATTATTGGTGTTGTACGGAGAAAATCATAATTCTGTCCCGTGTAAATGGGAAATGTCAACTAAACGACCGTTATGACAGACAGCGATTATCACAAACACGAAATCCCTGAAGAGTATTTGAATAGATGGCAGTTGATTATCGACGGGATGGCACAGAAATTCGATGTTGTGGCAGGGCTGGTAATGCGGGTCTGGTCGGAGGAGATTGAAGTTCTCATCGCCAGCCGTACAAAGGGCAACCCTTATGTCCCTGGAGAGAAAGCGCCTCTGAACACTGGTCTCTACTGTGAAACCGTCATGGCGACACAATCACAATTACAGGTGCCTAATGCGCTAGCGGATGAGCGGTGGAAGAACAATCCGGACGTCAAGTTGAACATGATTATGTACGTGGGAATGCCGTTGTTCTGGCCGAATGGCGAGATCTTCGGCACGATCTGTGCACTGGACAACAGAATTCGCAGATTTGACGAAACCTATCAGAAACTAATGTGGGAAGACAAGAAGACCATTGAATCGGACTTTCGGAGCATCGTGTCAAATCCGGGCAAGGGGAGGTAAATGATGATAGTGTGAGTATATGTGCTCCGGTGGTGGTGATACCCTTTCTACTGCAGATCGTCGATTCTACGATCGCAAAACACCTATGAGGGCTACTCTGGGAGATTGTGTGGGCCTTGTGTGACGTAGACGTAAGGCGGTCGGATTGTGCGCACTGAGGAATAGAGAGGCCGGCTGGGATGTTCATGGCCGGCCCGCTTCTTGGTATAATCACAGGATACCGGTGTCGCTTCGGACGTTGGGCCCGGAGGGCCGCTCAGCAGTTGCATCGGGCACACCTGGCTACTTCTTCCCGTTCACTTGAAGTTGCCGGGGCGAGGCGTGGCCTATGGAGACTAGCAAACTGTTGGTGAGCGCAATTGGGTTCGGACGAAGAAGGCACGCTTTGCTGTCGCTGCTGTTGTTGCTCATCGCAGTTGGGACGGGCCGAGACTCGGGTGTAGATGCAGTTCTATCCCGTGCCGGTTTTCCAAGACTTCCTGAATCAGCCCGAGACGTGAGGGTGGACAGACAGGGCACTCTGTTGAGCAAGCGTGTTGTCCTGGTTAAGTTCGAGGC
>LJTR01000467.1 GCA_001303465.1 Phycisphaerae bacterium SG8_4 | reverse complement strand
GCACAGGCGTTGGTGATTCATTCCTCGATGCTCGGCCACATAGAGTCAATCCGCCCGAGGCTCGGCTACGTCAAGAATGTGATTGTCGCCGGCGGCGAATCTGAGGGCGATCTGTCTCTCAAAAAGTTGATGGCCCAGGCGTCGGACAAGCTGGAGCCGGCCGATACGAGCAGGGACGATGCGGCCTTCTGGCTCTACAGCTCGGGCACAACCGGCTTTCCCAAGGGGACGATCCATCTTCAGCACGACATGATAGTAGAAGCCGATCTGTACGGCGAGAGGACGATCGGCCTTCTCGAATCGGACGTATCGTTTTCAGTCGCCAAGCTCTTTTTCGCCTACGGGCTGGGCAACGGGTTGTATTTCTCGCTCTGGGTCGGAGGAACGACGGTGCTGCTGCCCGAGAGGCCCACGCCGCCGAAGGTATACGAGGTGATCGACCGGTATCAGCCGACGGTTTTCTACGGTGTTCCGACGAGTTATGCCGCCCTGCTGCATCTGGCGGAAAAGGAGGAGCGCACGAGCATCGGCGGCGTTCGGATGTGCGTCTCAGCCGGCGAGCCCTTGCCCAAGCCGCTCTACGATAAGTGGCTCGACAGATACGGCGTGGAGATACTCGATGGTATCGGCTCGACTGAGATTCTGCATATATTCATCTCGAACCGCCCTGGGAGGGTCAAGCCGGGCAGCACCGGCGAGATAGTGCCGGGTTACGAGGCCAGGATCATCGACGACGACGGCAACGAACTCGGCGTCGATGAGGTGGGGACACTTCTTATCAAGGGTGACAGCATCGCCAATGGCTACTGGAACAAGCACGAGCAGACCAAGGATACCTTCCGCGGCGAGTGGATCAATACGCACGACAAATTCCGCCGGGACGCCGACGGATATTTCTGGTACGCCGGGCGCACCGACGACATGATGAAGGTCAGCGGCCTGGCGGTATGGCCCGCCGACGTAGAATCGATCCTTGCAAGTCACGAGGCCGTGTTGGAGAGCGGCGTTGTGGGTGTCCCCGACAAAGAGGGCTTGATAAAGCCGCGGGCATATGTCGTGCTAAAGGATAAGCAGGCCGCCTCCGATGAACTGGTCAAGGAACTCCAGACCTTCGTCAAGACCAACACGCAGCCACATAAGTATCCGCGAACGGTAATCTTCATCGATGAATTGCCCAAAACTGCTACCGGTAAAATCCAGCGGTACAAGCTGCGGCAAATGGCGCAGGCGGAAGGGTAGCTCGTATCCGGAAATGCTCATTTACGGCAGAGATCGCGGAGACCGCCGAGAAACAGGAGATTTTGAATTATTTCCCAAGAAGATAGCCCTCTGCGCACTCTGCGTACTCGTTTGATCTTGCCCTGTTTGCGGGCCTGGTCGAGTGCGACGGGCAGGCAGGCCGAGGCCATGTTGCCGTACTCTTCGACGTTGACGAACACCTTACCGTCAGGGGCGCCGACTCGCTCGACGATGGTTTCGAGCATACGCAGGTTGGCCTGGTGCGGGATGAGCAGGTCGACGTCGTCGAAGCTGATGCCGTTGACCTCGAACGACTCGAAGACCGCCTCGGACATCCGGGCGACGCCGTTCTCGAAGACGGCCTTTCCGTCCATCCGAAAATGGACTCGCCCGGCATCGATGTCGTCCTTATCGATCGCGCACATCTTGTTCTGTGCCGTGCCGGGTGCTTCTGTATAGAGCGCCTTGGCAGCGGCGCCGTCGGCGTGGAGTATTGTCGATTTGATCCCAGTTTCCGGATCGTCAGTAGGGCCGACCACGACCGCGCCGGCGCCGTCGCCGAGTAGAATCGCGATGTTGCGCCCGTCGTAGGAACCGTCGATGCGCTTGGACAGCACTTCGGAGCACACGATCAGGACATACTTATAGGTGCCGGCCTTGATGAAATGATCGGCGATCGACATGCCGTATATAAGGCCCGCGCACTGCTGCTTGATATCCATCACGGGGACAGGAGTCAGGCCGAGCTTGCCCTGAAGGAAAAAGCCGGAGCCCGGGTCGGCATGGTCGGGCGTGATGGTGTTCATTATGAGCAGATCGATCTGGTCCATCTCGAGACCGGCGTCGGCGACCGCCGCACGACAGGCAAGGACGGCGAGGTCTGTCGCACTGACATCGGCCTCGGCGTGGCGTCGGGTCCGCACGCCGGTGCGCGTGACGATGAATTCATCGCTGGTCTCCATCATTTTCATGATGTCGAAGTTTGTAACTACCTTTTCAGGTACGTAGTGACCCGTGCCTATTACGCGTGAAGCTGTCGCCATCACAGGGATCCTCAGCAATTTGTGTTGTCGTTATCGGTCAGTCGCTTTGCGAGTATTTCAGCGACTGCTTTACGAGCAGATCACAGTTCTTCTGAAAGAACTTCACGTCAAGCAACTGCGTCTTTTCGTGAGCTTCGATACCGAGTTGTCGGCCGATTTCGTCCTGAGCTTTACCGGCTGTGGTTTCGGCGACGATTCGCTCATGGTAGGCCTCGGTCGCGGCCGCCGCGCCCTCGAAATAAGCCTTGACCGCGTCGGCGCCCTTGACGACGGCATTGTGGCTCAGGCACACAATCTCGGCATCGAGGGCGGCAAGGCGCCGTATCGATTCCAGATAAGCCCCGTAGTCGGTGAAGTAGTTCGGCCAGAAGTAGCTGCAGTCCGGTATGTAGTAGCCGGTGGCGTCGGAGATGATAAGAAGTCGCATCTCCGACTCATGGAAGCTCAGGCTGCAATCGCTGTGGCCAGGCGTCGCAAGTACGTCGAACTTGCGTCGCCCTACCGTCACTGTATCACCATCGGACAGGATCTTGTCGACAGCAATTTGTTTTTCCGTCAACGGCTGGGGCCTGTGCTTGTCCCTGATAGAGCCGGCTTCGACAAGCGATTCGGTGAGCATGCCGTCGATCTTCTTAAAGAAAGCGACGGCCTTTTCGACTCCGAGGGTTCCGGCTGCAATTTTCGAGGCACAGACTTTCGCCTTGGGGAACATCTCGCGAAATGCCGGGACCGCCATGACATGGTCGGGATGTGCGTGAGTGATAATTATCTGCTTGACTGTATCTGCCGTGACATCGAGGCCGGCAAGCTGCTCCTTGACAAGGGGCCCGGCCGCACCTACGCCGCCTTCGAAAATCGCCCCTTCGTCACCATCGGTGACAAGAAACACGGGATACTCCTTTGTACCGAGCATTCGAACGCCCTCGGCAATTTCAACTGGCGGATCTTTTATCAGCATAGCCTTTACCTCTTGTTCTGTGATCGGAGATTATGGATTCGACTTTTGAGCCTGCTCGCAGGCGAAAAGTGCCGCGCCGAAGGCACCGGTGTATTGGGCGTCCGGCGCAACATGTGCCTCGGTGCCGAAAGCCCGGCCAAGCAGTTTGGCCAGAAACGGATTGTGAGCCACGACGCCGCCGGTAGTGACCAACAGCCCGTCGACGCGATCCATTTCCACGATCCGCTTGACAACGGAGTTAAACGCGCCGCGCACGATATCAGTGACGTCGACACCCGCTCGAATCTTCTCGAGCACTTCGGTGGCGGCGAAGACCGTACAAAAGCTGCCCAGCGAGATGTCCCTGGTCGAGGCGGCGGCCAGCGCATCGAGTTCGCAGACATCCAGCGCCAACCGATGAGCAATCTCTTCGATAAACGATCCTGTCCCCGCGGCACACTTGCGGTTCATCTTGAAGCTTTCTCTCCTGCCCGTCTCGTCAAGGTGTATGACCTTGCTGTCCTGGGCACCGATGTCGATTACGGTCATCCGTCTGTGAAAATGGAAGAACGCGCCCTGGCCGTGGCAGGCGATTTCGGTCATCTTTCCATCGGCCCATGGGACATTGTCCCGGCCATACCCGGTCGAAATCGATCGGGCGATCTGTGAACGATCAAACGACTCAGCGGCGGGCAGATCGGCCAGAAGCTGTTCGGCCGTTTTTGCATAGTCAATCCCGGAGCGTCCTATGGCCTTGGCGATTGTCTGGCCCGCAGCGTCAATCACGACGAGCTTCGCACTCGATGCCCCTATGTCAATGCCACAATAATACTGCATCGTGTCAGTCCGTCGGCTCTTGGCTCAGCCCTGGGAAAGCTGCTCGACAAAGGCCTCAATGTTGGTCCTCGTCTGCTCCTCGGAATAAAGCCTCAGGTCGTTCAGGTCTCCGTCGATTATGACAAACGGCTTGCCCGTCTTGGCTGCAAGACGCTGGGGCATGTCATAACGGCTGTTGGAGTTGTTCGGACAGGTCTTGGCGTTGTGGTAGAGAACACCGTCGATCTTGAACTTCTCGATCATCCGTTCCATATAAGCCTCTTTGGGCTCGTCAGAGCGGCATATGAACAGCTCGCTGTAGGCCCTGGCCATACCCTCGAAAGGTTTATCGGGATCCAGGTCTTCGAATATCCAGCTATTACAGTAAGTCGAAGCGACGACCGCCGTCTGAAGCTCCATAAACTGGATGGCAAGATTCTTGATCTTGCCCCAGACCGGCATTCCTTCCCAGTAGATTCGATACTTTTCATTATCAACGGCTCCAACACCGTCGGCGATGCGCTGCTTCAGCTCGGCCAGAAGTGCCTCATAGTAATCGATCGCCGCCTGAGTTCCGCGCAGAACCACCGCCGGGCCCATCTGGATAGTGCCGTCGAAGAAAGTAATAGGCGCCGGCACAGTCGCCGCCGTCTGCAGGACGGCCTTCCAGAGCTTGGTGCATTCCAGGGACAATTCGGTCACCTCCCTGAGCTTGTCCATGTCGAGCTTATTGCCGCTGATCTTCTCAAGCGGTTCGACAAGTTCTTCGATCTGCCTTGCGACCGCGGCGACGATTACGTCATCCACCTCGCCGATCGCTCTCGGAGTGTGGACGCCGATACAGGGCGCGTCCCATTCGCGGGCGTAGAAGGAGAACCAGTCCTTGACGTCCCTACACTGGTTCGTATTGAACACAAGAACGTCTGCCTTGGGCGGGCCCGGCAACTTCATCTTGTTGAAGGGGCTTTCGCCCTTCAGGTACGAGCCTATGTCGCTGGTCAGATACGAGCAGATATCAGGTGAGAAACCGCGCGCGTTGGCCACAGGGATCAGGTCGGTGGCCATTCGCGTTGCA
>LJTR01000065.1 GCA_001303465.1 Phycisphaerae bacterium SG8_4 | reverse complement strand
CCTCTTTGGAACGTGGGAGCTTGCCGTCCGTGATCTCACAGATAGTCGCAAACACATCCACCATATTGATCATGTCATGCGACACAGACCCTGCCTTCACTATTCCGGGCCAGGAAACAACAAACGGCACGCGGGTGCCTCCCTCCCAGATGGTATGCTTGTCGCCGCGCAGGTCACCGTTGATTTTGAGTCCGTGTGTTTGCGCCTGAATCTCCGGCGCTTGGGGCTTATTGGCGGGAATATCCCCGCCGTTGTCACTGGAAAAGATAATCAGAGTACTGTCCAGAACGTTCATATATTGCAATGTCTCAACGATTCTGCCCACACTCATATCCAGGTCCTGGATAAAATCCCCGTAGGGCCCGCAGTCGCTCAATCCCCTCATCCAATCGGAGGGGGTTATTGGGTGGTGAACCGCCACAGCGGCAAAGTACAGAAAGAACGGTGTCCTCCTGTCTTGTTGCTTGAGCCATTGAACCGTCTTGTCTGTCAAATCCCCCATGACATCCTTGTTAACACGTTGCGGCGCATCGTAGCCGATGTATGGAGGACCGTAGAAGGTCCTGGAGTAGGGTTGCACCTTCCTGCTTCTCAATCCGTAGATGCGCTCGTTTTCAATGTACACACCATGCATGTCACCGTGGTTCTGTGGGACGCCAAAATGGTAGTCAAATCCCAGATCGAGAGGTCCTGGTGATAGCGTGCCGGTAAAATCCACCTTTGGTCCCGTGCCATAGCCAAGGTGCCACTTGCCGATACATGCGGTATTGTAACCGCGCTCTTTGAGCCAGTCGGCGACCGTCGTTCTGTCCGGATCCGGCAGCAAGGGCCCGAGCGGATTGACTACCCCGGATTTAAGCGGCGAACGCCAGGGATAGCGACCGGTTATAAGCGCATAGCGCGTGGGAGTGCAGATGGATGCCGGCGTGTAGGCATCGGTGAAACGCATTCCCGCCTCTGCGATGCGGTCGATGTGAGGGGTGCGCACCAGGTTCTTATCCGCCCCGTATGAATTCAGACTGGCATATCCGAAATCATCGGCGAGGATGAAAACGATATTGGGTTTGCCCTGAGAGAACGCCGGTGTCGACATCAAAATCACCAGCAGTGCCCACAAAATGGTCTTCACTTTGCTCATTGTAGCTACCTTATCAATTGCGATATGCTAATGTTACAGGTTTCTCATTCTTTCAACCGGGATTTCCTACTTCACTTCATAATCGATACGCCTGCACACGACACCCTCAATATACCCTTGAAGGGTAGTAAGTTCCCGCGAGTAAGATCACAGACTGTTTTTGTGAACTCACTTACCCGCGCAAAAACGGGAATTTTCAATCGGCAGTACTATAATATCACCACCTGGTTTCAATTTCGAAATAATTCCAGCAGATTCAGTATGCAGTACCATAGGTTTGCGCTTTTCAAATGTTACTCCTTTCGTGTACAATTTTGGCCTCGTGGACCTTGATTTGGAAGTAGGAAGACACCCAATCGAATGTCATACAGGACCGACATATGAAACGCAAGGGATCGCTCGAAGGCGACTGCCGCCCCAAGAATCCGGCAAGACTTCCGCAGAGACAGTACGGTCAGAGCGGTGTGAAGTTGTCGATCATCGGCTTCGGCGGGATCGTGGTCGACGGCGCCGAGCAGCAGCATGCCAATCGTCTGGTGGCTGAGGCTTTTGAAAAAGGAGTGAATTACTTTGACGTGTCACCGACTTACGGCGACGCGGAGTCGAAACTCGGCCCGGCACTGAAACCATATCGCAAGAAGGTGTTCCTGGCATGCAAGACCGGACAGCGCCGGCGAGAAGGAACTTTGCAGGAGTTAGATGAATCGCTGAAGCAACTACGTACCGATTACCTTGACCTTTATCAGCTTCACTCAATCACAGACGTCAAAGATGACGTAGATGCTGTCTTTGCCAAAGGCGGCGCAATGGAGGTGTTGCTCGAAGCAAAAAGACAGGGGCGGATACGTTATCTTGGTTTTTCCGCCCATTCCGAGCAGGCAGCTCTCGCTGCTATGGATCGATATGATTTCGATTCTGTCTTATTGCCCATCAATTTCGCCACGTTCTATAAAGGCGATTTCGGCCCCAAGGTAATTGCTGCAGCAAAATCCAAAGCAATGGCAATACTGGCACTGAAGTCTCTGGCACGGCAGCAACGGCCGCAAGGTGATTCATCTAAAAAGGAATACCCCAAGTGCTGGTATCAACCTCTTACCGAACGGCAGGACGCAAGGCTAGCGCTTTACTTTACGCTCAGCCAACCCATAACTGCTGCCATACCGCCAGGGGAAGAGTCGTTGTTTCGCATGGCGTTGGATCTTGCTATGGATTTCAAGCCAATCTCGAAACAGGAATTGGAGAAGGTCAAACAAATGGCGGAGCCTCTAAATCCCATTTTCCAGGCCGAAGGATGAATGGTCGGATAGAAGGTGATATGACCAGAGAGCAAACGTAAAGAGGAACTGATGATGCAATACATATTCCTGGGCAAGACGGGCATGAAGGTGTCGCGTTTGTGTCTGGGCAGGATGAATTTCGCATGCCAGACAAGCGAGCAGGATTGTTTCCGCATTTAAGTAATATCTGTTGAAAAAGGAGAAAAGTCGTGGATAGACGAGCTTTTTTGAAGAGTATCGGTGTCTTGTCACTGGGCATAAGCCGCCCACTTTCGGCACGGAACAGACCTAAGCAGCCGAATATTCTGTTCATTTTTTCCGATGATCATTCACTGCAGACCTTGGGCGCTTACAGGTCAAGGATGCATGAATTCATAAGGAAACATAACATCACGCCCAATATCGACAAGATTGCCGCCCAGGGAGTCCTTTTTGAGAACAGCTTCGTAGGTAATTCGATCTGCGGTCCCAGCCGGGCTTCGGTCCTGACCGGAAAACACAGTCACATTAACGGTTTCAGGGCAAACGGGGATCGGTTCAACCCCGCGCAATGGACCGTTGCAGAAGAACTTCAAAAATCGAACTATCAAACAGCGGTGATCGGTAAATGGCATTTGGGCTCTTTGCCGACCGGCTTTGATGACTATGCAGTCTTGCCCGGCCAGGGAACTTATTACAATCCGGACTTTATTTTCAAAGGTTCTTCAGAGGCGGTCAGAAAACAGGGGTATTGCTCAGATATCATTGGCGATATGACAATCGAATGGCTCGATAATAAGAGAGACAAAGCCAAACCGTTCTTTCTCTGCAGCTGGCATAAGGCTCCCCACCGGACATGGCTGCCGCACCCGAGGCATTTCAATTTACTGGATGGGGTCGACGTGCCTGAACCCAAGAATCTTTGTGACGATTACCAGGGACGAACGTCAGCAGCACATCAACAGGAGATGACAATCCGTGATCACATTAACATATCAACCGACCTGAAGGTTACGCCGCCGGTTGCAACAACGCCGCTGGAGAAGATCAAGGAACTAACGCCCAAAACAAGATCCATGGATCCGGCGACGTTTAGAGAATTGGGGCGAATGACCGCAGACCAGAAGCAAGCGTGGGATGAATATTATGTGCCTCGCAATGAAAGATTTCGCGCGAAGAACTTAAAGGGCAGGGACCTGCTTGGCTGGAAGTACCAGGCCTACCTCAAAGACTACATCAAGTGTATCAAGGCAATGGATGACAATGTCGGCAGGGTGCTGGATTACCTCAAAAACAACAACCTTGAGAAGGATACGATCGTTATATACAGCTCGGATCAGGGCTTCTATAACGGCGAGCATGGCTGGTACGACAAGCGATGGATGTATGAGGAGTCACTGCGAAATCCGTTGATCATTAAATGGCCAGAAGTCGCAAAGCCCGGCACTCGTTGTAAGGAAATGGTTCAAAACATCGACTACGCACCTACCATCCTCGATGCAGCCGCAATCAAGATTCCCACAGAAGTCCAAGGCAAATCCCTGCTGCCCCTGCTAAAAGGCAAGGCCCCGAGAGACTGGCGAAAGAGTATTCTGTATACCTATTACGGCAAAGACATACATGCGGTGATCAGCCACCGCGGCGTTCGGACGGCACGTTACAAGCTGATTGAATTTTACACCAAGGGCGAATGGGAGTTTTATGATCTTCATAAAGACCCGCTGGAAATGAACAGCGAATACGATAATCCGGAGTATGAGAGAATGGTCAGCGACATGAAACGAGAGCTTAAAAGGCTCATGGCAGAGTATCGGCTCGGATAGTACTCAAAATTATATCTGTTACTGTCCGGATAGTGGAGTTGTGTTATGAAAAGTGAAAAAAAGTCGAATCAGACGCCAGCCAACAGGTTGACGAGGCGATCTTTTGTCAAAACCGTTGCCGCAACTACTGTGGCGGCTGCCGGCGCGCCTTGTGGTCTGCACGCCAAGACTCAAAGGCCGACAAAGAAGCCCAACATCCTGCTACTGTTTTCTGATCAGCATCAGGCGGACTGCATCGGTTTTCAGAATCACCCCGATGTGATCACTCCGAATCTCGACAGGCTCGCAAGAAGCGGAACGATTTTTGAGAGGGCTTATTGCCAGGATGGAGTCTGCGTTCCTTCCCGAATGTCCTTAATTACTGGGCTCTACCCCCGCAGGCTGGGCCTCCTCCACAATCCCGACAAGTCAAGTGTCATCGACGAAGTTGTCTCGCTGCAATCGGTTCTGAAGGATAGCGGATACCATACCGCAGCCTTTGGCAAGCGCCATCTCAAAGGTTCAGCCGATCTTGGCTGGGACTATCATCGAAGCCACATTAAGAGAGAATCACCCGGCAACAGCTACTGGGAGTGGATTGAGCAACAGGGATATCTTGACGAGTTTCAACGTGACTGGAGCGCCGAGTTCGGAGGCAAATATCCGACCGCCGATCTTGGAACGAGGATATCGGCGTTGCCGGAAAGCATGACAATGGAGGCATTCACCGCCGAGGAAACTGTCAAGTTGATCCGTGAGCAGAAAAACCACGATAAGCCTTTTTTCTGCTGGTCCTCGTTTTACCGCCCCCATCAGCCTTATACTGCGTTGAAGAGATTCCTGGATATGTACGACTATTCCAGATGGGGACGTGGCACTGCAAACGGCGACGCGATCAAGAAACCTGCGACTCTGAACCAATCACCTGAATGCCTTCCGCCTGCTTTGAAGGATTGGCATGAGGGCAAAAACAGGGTCTGGCGTCTGGACAAAGCAGCCAAAGACGAACAGCTCTTCCGTTTTTACATCGCATCATACTACGCCCTTGTTACCGAGATCGATCATCATATCGGCGTGATAATGAAGGCGCTCGAGGAAGAAGGGCTGCTCGAAAACACGATCGTTGTCTACACATCTGACCATGGAGATTTTGTCGGCAGCCACGGCATGATCGAAAAATGCGCAATTGGACATAACGTCTATGAAGAGACCCTCAGGGTACCACTCATTGTATCACAGCCGCAGCGGATAGAACGGAGACAGGTCATTGATGATCTGGTCGAAGTGTTCGATCTTTACCCAACTCTGCTGGAGCTTGCAGATATCAAATTACCGAGTACTAAACACGGCGTTGACGCAACTTCACTCGCTGCGACACTCACAGGCGGCACGTCGGCAAAACGGAAATACATCGTTTCAGAAAACTGGTCGCAGGCAACCGTAATCACCGAAGACCACAAACTCGGGATCTGGCTCGACCCGACCGAATATGCAAAAGGAAGGGACTTCAGGTCATACGGCGATATGTTCTTCGATCGCGAAAAAGACCCGGGGGAAATCAATAATCTGATCGACAATCCGGAATATTCCAAGGTGCAAGAGCAGCTTCGAGGCTACTTCAATGATTTTGTAAGAAGGATTCCGGCAACGGGTAAAGAAGAGATTGTTAGACGAACTAAGATGTCTTGACGCTGGAATTAGAAGGGGATGTCGATGAGAAGTAATTCTCAGAACAGAAGAGAATTCTTAAAAGCGGCAGCGATGTCCGTGGCACTTACGGGTTTACCCGGATGCTCGGAAGGTACGCTGAGTCTTGCCAGTAAAGCTGACAAGCCTAACCTGTTGTTTATCATGACCGATCAGCAACGTTACGATGCGCTTAGTATAGCCGGCAATACCGTCCTTGAGACTCCCAATCTTGACCGGTTGGCCAAACAAGGCGCTTACTTTAAGAATGCTTATACCCCCTGTGCTGTCTGCGCTCCCGCACGCTCATCTGTACTTACCGGCCATACGGTCGAAAATACCGGGATGAAGACGAATGACCGGGCATACTATGTGGAAGAAGAAGGTTTGATGACCATGCCGACATTTGATGAGATCCTCACAGATGGAGGTTATCATTGTGAGTACTACGGCAAATGGCATAGTCAATCTTCACATACGGATATTTACAGAAATCCGGCAAAAGCAGCAAAGAACGGAAAATCAATCTTTGGACATGGTGGTCAAAAGTTTGTGTGGCTTGATTATCTCAAAGATAAAGAGCCGGTAAGAGCACTCAAAGCCGGAGAGCTGTACGACAAAATGTCAGGAAGGCCATATAGAACAGACCCTCTGGATAAACACCATGGAATGACTGATGCCGAGTTACAGGCAAAGGGGGCAAGATTTCCGCAGTGTGACATGCATGGCGAATTACAGATGCCCAAAGAACACACCTTAACTGCATTTCAGGCAAAACAGACTATTGAAGCCATCGAGCGGCTGAAAGATAGACCATTTAGCATTACCTGTTCGTTTCATTTTCCGCACGCTCCGATGTTGCCCCCAGAACCCTATTACAGTATGTATCCGGCAAAAGATATGGTGCCTCCGGTCAGTATTTCCGACGACATGTTGAACTCACCCTATAGAACTGCAAACGGAAGGTTGGCGAATCCGGAGTATGCGGACCCGCAAAAGATCAAATATATGATTTCCAACTATTATGGCCTTGTTAAGGAAATTGACGACTGGGTGGGCGCGATTTTGGATACATTGGACAAAAACAAGCTGACTGAGAAAACACTGGTGATTTTCACAAGTGATCATGGCGAAATGCTTGGGGCTCACGGTCTGCGTGAAAAGAATGTGTTCTATGAAGAGTCAGCCCATATCCCATTATTGATCCGTCTGCCTGGCAAGATTAACAGCAATACCACGGTAAATGGATGTGTTTCGTTGGTCGATCTATTTCCCACCATTCTAGATTATATGGAAATGCGTCCGCATAAATCGGATGGAAAGAGCCTGCGCGGTTTGATCGAGGGCACTGACAAAGAACATGGCAGGTATGTGGTTACCGAATGGGATTACCGAGGTGATGTGTCACCAAACTACATGATTGTAAAGGATGGCTGGAAATTGATAGTTCCCTATTCAACAACTTCCAAGGTCCTTAATGCCATGTATGATTTGAATACCGACCCTCATGAGATGAACAACCTGCTGGGTAAGAATCCAAACCGACATCGCTTCGCTGAAAAGGCAGAGGAATTGCGGACATGCCTTTTGGAGTGGCTGCAAAAGAACGGTTCGAAAAACTACAAAGGTATCAAAGAAAGGCAACTCACCTGAGGACCGTGCACGAACTGCAATGTGAACGGCCCTGGAGAATGGTCATGAGTGATTCCTATCGTGTCAGAAAGTTGACAGACTGCGCGTGGGCCAATCTGTTTGAAGTCGACTACGTGCGCAGGAAACAGCCGCAGAGACGCTGGATAATGTGCTCGAGAAACGATGACCCTGTCGCCGGTGCCTCTCGAGCCGATGCGGTCGTGATCGTGGCCACTATCGAAGCCGACGGTAAAAGGCGGCTCGTAATCACGAAGGAATTCAGGGTGCCGATCTGGGATTTCGAGTACGGTTTTCCCGCCGGGCTGATTGACGACGGCGAAGATGTCGAGACAACAGTCGCAAGAGAATTGAAAGAAGAGACCGGCCTGGAACTTGTGCGGATAAGACATATCAGCACGCCGGTATTCTCGTCCGCCGGCCTTACCGATGAATCCTGTCACATGGTGCTTGTCGAGGCCGAAGGGCAGGTGTCAGACAGGTGGTTGGACGAGTCCGAAGATATCGAGGTGCTGTTGCTGGATGTCGAGGGGATCAGAGATCTGCTGGCTTCGGACAATAAGATCGCAGCCAAGGCCTGGGGGCTATTGTATCACTACGCGCAGAAGGGCGAAATAGACTAGGGCAATTGGAAGCAGGCAATATGACTTGGTCTCAACCGTGTTACTCAAGGATCGAGTCAATTGCTTTAAGCTCTTTGGTGCTGAAGTCGAGATTGGTCAGAGCAGCAACGGCATCCTCTATATGGTTCAGACAACTGGCGCCAATGAGCGCACTGCTCATCTGCTTGTGCCGTAAGACCCAGGCAATTGCCATCTGGGCCATGCTCTGACCGCGAGCTTTGGCCAATTCATTAAGCTTTGCAACTTTGGCAATGCGTTCTTTGCTGACGGCATCGCCCCAGGTTAATTGGTCCTTCCACTTACCGGCACGCGAGTTTTCGGGGACACCTTCGAGATACTTGTCAGTTAAGATGCCCTGGCATAACGGCGAGAATCCGATGCAGCCGATACCTTCGGCTGAAAGAACATCCAACAGACCGTCTTCGATCCAGCGATCGAACATATTGTAACGAGGCTGGTGAATGATGCAGGGCGTACCCAAATTTTGCAGGATTGTCGCTGCCCGCCGTGTTTGCTCGGGATCATACGACGATATACCCACGTACAGGGCTCGACCACTTCTTACAATAAAATCGAGTGCGCCCATGGTTTCTTCCAGCGGCGTCTCCGGATCCGGTCTGTGACTGTAGAAGATGTCGACGTATTCCAGGCCCATCCGCTTCAAACTCTGGTCAAGGCTTGCCACGAGATATTTTCGCGAGCCCCATTCTCCATAAGGTCCCGGCCACATCAGATACCCGGCTTTTGAAGAGATTATCAGTTCATCTCGATAAGAGCCCAGATCCTGAGAGAGAAGTCTGCCGAAGTTCTCCTCGGCCGAGCCTGGTGGCGGACCGTAATTGTTGGCCAGGTCGAAGTGGGTGATGCCCAGGTCAAATGCGCGGCGAACCATAGCCCGGGCATTTTCGAATGAGTCAATACCACCGAAGTTGTACCAGAGCCCTAATGTAACAGCAGGCAACTTCAGACCGCTTTGCCCGCAACGTCGGTAAGTCATGTTTTCGTATCGCGTTTTGGCTGCATAGTAGTTCACTTCAGTAACTCCCATATTGAACAGAAATTGGTTGATTCGTATTTAACGTATAATATTCGCAACCAGGGTCTGCGAGATAGAAACGCTAAAAGCGCGGCTGTCTCGGAATCTCTTGGACTGTATTGCTATCCAGTTTCTTCCATCAGATTTGTCTCGACCACACTGCCGAGCGTGGTGTCAATCTTCAGCGTTTTGATCTCGAATGGCTGCAAGGTTATGGTCCTGCGAACAGGCTTGCCGACCAGGATGCGCAACACTGTCTTTTGGCGCCTGCCGGTGGGTTCAAACATGCGGATGATCCAGCCGTCACCGTTCTCTGCTCGCTTTATGGTTGTTATTTGAACGTTCTTGTTGGACAAGAGAGCAAAGGGTTTCGGGCGGATTCCACATCCCGAGGGGCTGAACCACTGGACCATGGGCTTTTCGTTATGTATCTGGGCCCGGCGAGCAACTGCACACATTTGATCGTCCACCGCCCCGGCATCGATCCAGAAGGTAAACAACCTCTCGCCCTGATCGATTCGGGGGCGAAACATGTTGTCCGGCACGGTGGCCCAATCTTTCCACGGATGGGCAACGTACGCGGGTGAACGCAGCAGAGTAATACGCATCTGCCCTCTGTTAAAGGATGAGGCATAGGTGCCGTCGTTGGCGATGGTCAGGGCCAGATCATCGTGTTCTGAGACAACAGCACTCCATTTCTGTGCAACCACCTCGCGACCTGTAGCCGGCAGTACGTCGCGGCCATAGGCGACATCGCCGATATACACAGCGTCTTGCAGTGACGTAGGCACCGACAGTTTCAGCATCTTGTCCTTTTCATTCCACAAGAGACGCACATTGAGCTCTATCTCAGTCCCCTCTTTTGGCAATTTCCATGTGAGTATCAAGAACGAGTCATTGTAGCCGTACAATGCCTCAACAACGGTTCGTACCGGGCCTTCCTCAATAACGCGGACGGGCTCGAGGCGTTTGGCGGAAACCCCCGATACTTCTGCGCTCTTCGTGTGCGACAGAATCCGGAAGCAACCGATTACGGTATCGAATCTGTCGGTCGTAATGCCCCAGGGATCGGATGAGTCATGCATAACCAGGGCCTTGAACGCGCCTTTGCGGAGAATATCTCTTCCGTCAACTCGAAAGTGCTCGATCAGCCCGGTTCGGGCGTTGATAGCCCAGTCAATATTCTTTCGGCGCAAACGGATCGCTCCGTTTTTCTGCCGGTTCTTTAGCGCCGGCCGTTTGGACCTTCGAGTCAGAGTAACATCGAAGCGGTTCACTACGCCGGGCGCCAGCTTGGCCTTGAAGCAAACACGTTTGCGCCAATCCATGGGCATGTTGCTGTGTGGCCGCTCTGCCTGGATGGGGAGCTTCTTGCCCTTGTGAAGCAGGCTCGGAACCCAGAACGTATCCGGACAGAAGATGACATCCGGCAGGTTGAACTCGGCAACTACCGTCGTCTCTATCGGCCAGGGGTGCGGGTTGTACACAAATACTGGGAAGGTGTTTGCTTTGGCCTTAGGCTGTCCACTTGCCAGACAGAAGAATGCCTGTGCCCTGATCCGTGACAACAGTTCCATTCCATGGCCGATTCTTTGCAGGGCGTGTTGTTCCACCGGAGCAGTTGAACTGCCGGGAAGAACATCATGGAAAGCTGTCCAGAGCAAATCCTCCTCCGCAGCCTTCAACTGGTCATCGGGATATGGCATCAATCCCTGCGCTGCGGCTGCTGATGCCATCTTCTCTGCCACTACGAGCGCGTTTTCCAATGCCCGGTATCCCTGTTTGATACGAATCATCGAGCTGTAGCATCCTACAGCCCATGGATTCAGATCTTTCACCCATCGCGGCAACTCGCGCTTGCGTCGCTTGAGATCCTTGAAATAGGCCTCTGGCGTGGAGTGCAGAATCGTCCAATCCTTCCGGCGAGCTATGATTCGATCAATGTCTCGAATGTCTTTGCGACTTGGCCCTCCACCATGATTTCCAACACCCCAGAGCATCATGGAGACGCCGAGCTCGGGTATCTCTTCAAGCTGAGTTCTTAGCTTGTCGCCCGCTTTGCCGAGTCGCGAATTGTACCACAGGCGCGGGCGCGTGCAGATAATCTCTGAACCGTCGTAGCCAACCCAGATGTAATCGTCGGCCTGCTGGCCGCATTCGTGTCTCAAGGGTCGGCAGTGGACATAGGAATCATAACCGCTCTTTGCGAGGATTTGTACAAGGCCTCTTGTATGGCCAAAGGGATCGAAA
This sequence comes from Phycisphaerae bacterium SG8_4, assembly GCA_001303465.1. Lineage (GTDB taxonomy): Bacteria > Planctomycetota > Phycisphaerae > Sedimentisphaerales > Anaerobacaceae > SG8-4. The sequence goes on along the minus strand of LJTR01000065.1, from coordinate 1,409 downwards.
TTGATGGCGGTAGTCGGCCGGACGCCGAACTTCTTGTAGAAGTATTTTTTTCCTGCCAAGATCTGGCGAACGAGTCCTTCGCCCGACGGCATATTGCAGTCGGGCTGGAGATACCATCCACCCATGATATGCCACTTTCCAGATTTGACAAGCCTGCGAATCCGGTTGAACAGCTCGGGCTCGTACTGCTCAATCCACTTGTAGAGAACTGCTTCGTTATGATTGAAGACAAAGCTCTCGGACTGTTCACAGAGTTCGGCAGCCGTACGAAATGTGGAAAGCGCTTCACAGGCCCCTTCCTCCCACTGCCATTGCCAGACGGGATCAAGATGTGCATTACAGACGAGATGGACTGCGGGCTTTCTCATTTGACTACTTCTCACTCCAGAGAACCGTGTTCATATAGTTCCGTACAAGAACCCAAACAACGCTGGTCTTGCGGCACAAGAACCCAGCAAGCAAATCGTGGTTTAGTCGTAAAATAAAAGGGAATTCGACTTCGACATATACAAGGGATTATAACGGCAGAACCTGGCTACTCAAGGAAAGATATTCGTTGCAGCCTGCTTTGGACGAGGTGGGGGCCAATGCGACATAACACTCGACAAATGATAATAATGGAAGACGTGTCCTCTGCAAACAGAAGCGATAATACTGGACATCGAGATTTGAGGGAAGAATGCGGATGAAAATATGACCGCAATCAGCCATGACATGGAAAACTGAAAGTCAAATACTAATATCTCTATTGCCACATAGTCTTCTTTTTATGCGGCATCTTCTTGCAGTATGTCACTTGGCGTTTTCCACCGCCTTAGCCATTCGCCGCCACGTATTTGATCTACCCGATGGCTCAAGACAGAGACAAAATTCGTATAGACCTTATTCTTCAGATCCGGTTAAGAATGTTCCAGCCCCCTTTTCGCGACCGCAGCGGACATTGGAAATGATGGCATACTGTTTTTTCCATGCAGAATATCGCGTTCCAGGCAGATTCGACATTTTCTCGGACTCGCTTGGCTAAAATTTATGTGCGCGGAGACATTTTGGAGACAGGATGTCACTCAGAGATCGCTATGCCCTTCGACGCCTGAAAAGGGTGGCTTGCCAGATTAACGAAGGCGGAACCCATCCAACTATGCGCTGGCTTTCAATCCGCACGCTCAATCAAGCCTTCTGTTGTGCCAGATATGTATTTTGACAAGATGTCTTCAACTGCGCAGGAAGATGAGACATCAAGACTCCATTCAACATTGCCTTCCGGGGTGAGTTTTGTACAATTGCCTCCATGAACAAGGTAGAAATTGAGCAGATAGCCGAATATGTCGAGGACCGTGAGGAGGGGCTGAATCTGCGGGTACATCAAAGGCCATGTACTTTCGGTGATCTTGATCGGCTTGACGAAGTCA
>LJTR01000064.1 GCA_001303465.1 Phycisphaerae bacterium SG8_4 | reverse complement strand
GACATATGGATGGCAACGCGTGTATCCACCTCGGATCCTTGGGAGAATCCCGTGAATCTCGGTACATCTGTGAACAGTAATGATTGGGAACTGGGTCCCACCATCTCGGCTGACGGTCTCAAGCTTTACTTCGGCTCATCACGCGGAGGAGGCTCCGGGGATTGGGACATATGGGTTTGTACTCGGGCCACGGTGGCAGATCCCTGGGGCACGGCTGTCAACCTCGGTCCGACTGTCAATAGCTCGGTCTATGATGGTCAGCCCTTTATCTCAGCCAACGGTCTCATGCTGTTCATGACGTCTAACTGGGACATATGGATGGCCAGGCGGAGTACCAAAGAGGGCGACTGGAGCAAGCCGATCAATCTAGGCCCGATGCTGAACTCTGAAGCAGGTGAAGCAGAGCCTTTTATATCATCCGACGAGAAAACACTTTACTTCAGTGACTGGTGGATTCCACGAGACGGCGGATACGGAATAAACGATGTATGGCAGGCGCCGATTTTGCCGGTCGTTGACTTTAACGGCGATGCAATTGTAGATATGAAAGACGTCTTGATTTTGACGGAACACTGGGGCCAGGATTACCCCCTTTGTGACATTGGCCCTACGCCATTGGGCGACGGCATTGTTGACGTCCAGGATCTGGCAGTCCTCACGGAGTACATAGAGCCCATAGACCGTACGCTCATAGCTCACTGGACATTGGACGAGATAGAAGGCGATATCGCCCAGGACAGTGCCGGCAGCGATGACGATGCTATTGTGATTGGAAGTCAGCGCTGGGAGCCTGACAACGGCAAGATAGGTGGAGCGCTTCGGTTCGATGGGGCCAATGATTACGTCAGCACGCCCTTCATATTGAACCCCAGAGAGGTATCGTTCAGCGTTACCGCTTGGATCTTGGGCGGAGTGTCGGGCCAAGTCATCATGTCTCAGGCAGATGCAAGTGAACAGGGTCCTGTTGAATCTGGAAGCACATGGCTCGGCCTAAATCCATCAGATGGAAGCCTCATGACCGGGTTGATGGATATCTTCTTTGGCCCATTAGAGTCGGAGTCGGTGGTCACAGATGGGCAGTGGCGCCACGTCGGCCTCGTGTACGATCGTACCACAATGAAAAGACATCTGTATGTAGATGGAGCAGAGGTCGCTGTCGATACCTATTCCGTCGGTGGAGTAGAATCGACTGCTGGCCTTTACATTGGCGCAGGGCAGACTCTTGATTCAGGCACCTTCTTCTCCGGCCTGATCGATGACGTTCGCATCTACAACGTTGCACTCAACCCTGAAAAGATAGAGTTACTGGCCCAGTAGACCAATTCAGACAAGAAGGCCCAATGTAGTTGTTGGAGAGCTGGCATCGCGAGGGAGTTGCCAGCTCTCTCCTTTTTAACCGAGTGCACTGAGAACTCCGAACAGAAGCCGCGCTCCTTTGCTAGGTCCCGCGCAGTCAAAGCATACCCTTCAGGGAAGTAAATTCCCGCGGGTGAGATCATAGACTGTTATTGTAAAGGCACTCACCCGCGCAATAGCGGGATTTTTGAATCAGGAGCACTGGAACAAGAGAATGCAAAGATCAAGAATCAGTTGTGTTTTACCGCAGAGCACGCAGAGACCGGAGAAAGGCCTTGTTTTGACCGCCGCTCTGCGACCTCCGCGATCTCGGCGGTGATACCGTTCAGGATAGTAAATTCTCGCGGGCAAAACCATAGCATGTTATTGTGAGGCAACTACCTATGGCACAAGTTACCCGCGCAAGAACGGGAATCTTGAATCGGGAACACTATAGGCCGCTTACCCGCGCAAGAGCGAGAGTTTTCAATCGGGAGCACTATAAAAGGCGCTTCGCGTGTGTCACTGTGACATTGTCACTCTTTGGAGTCTTCTTTCTGTGCAAGTCTTGCCCGCCACTCTTCGGCTAGTTCTGGCTTGTTCCAGGCTTCGTAGAGAGCGATCAGGGTCTTGATCGACTCCTGCGTGTGTGGGTGAGTGTCGCCGAGTTTGAGACTGCGGCCTTCGACGGCTTCAACTAACAGTGGTTCTGCTTTTTCGTATTCAGCTTGCTCTTTGTACAGTACAGCCAATTCGTACATGGATTCAAAGCAGCCGCGATGGTCTTGTCCCAGCTTAAGCTTTCTGCCGTCTAATGCCTGGCGGAGCAATTTCTCTGCTTCAGGGTAGTTCCTCTGCGCGCGGCGGAGGACGGCGAAATCGTTTAGGGTCTTCAGCGTCACCGGATGGTTGTCGCCAAGCACGTGTTCTGTGCCCTTCAGAGCCTCTACGAACAAGTCATTCGCATCGGCATAGTCACTCTGCTTGGTGTATACCACGGCAAGGGCATTTATGAACCGGAGGGTATTTTCATGCGCGTTACCACGTTTGAGGCGGCCACTCTGTAGCGCCTCTGAGATCAGCTTCTCCGCTTCAGGCAAACGACCCTGGTCCATAAGGATGCATCCCAGTTCGCGTTTAGCCTTCAGCGTCGCCCAATGGTCTTCGCCCAGGTCTTTGCGCATCGTATCTAGCGTAGTCTCGCACAACCGTTGCGCCTTTTCGTACAGTCCCAGCGCTCGATAGACAGCCGACAGCGTCCTCATACACGACAACCTCTGCACCCCGGATCGCACGTCCAGCTCCAATGCCTTGCGCAAGGTCTGCTCTGCCTCGGCATAGCGTCCCTGGGCCAGGTAATTCTCGCCCCGTCCCTTGAGAATAGCGAAGAGCCGAAAGCGAAAGACAGGCCGATCACGCAGAGGCTCCCAGCGCTCCAGGGCCTCCTCCAGATAGGCCTCCGCCTCTTCGTAGTTGCCCGAGGTCTTGTACAAGTCACCGATGCATGTCATCAACTGCATTATCCGCCAATCCCCGTCACCGTGTGCTCCTCGTATCATCTCGATTTGCTCAGTCCACAGCCTTATGGCATCATCAAACCGTCCCGAACCACTGTGGGCCCAGCCCAGCATCATTGCCGTGTGGAGCGTGTCCCCATGTTCAGAGCCAAGATGTTTCCGGCGGATTTGATAGGCCCTCTCCAGAAGTGGCATGGCGGTCTCGGGCTCAAATTCCTCCAGATATTTATGACCCAGACTATAGCGGATGTCTGCTTCGACCAGTGGTTGATCCTTGAACCTGCCCTCAAGCCCTTTCACGGCGTTATCAAGCGTGTTCCCGAAATCCCGCTCTAATAGCGCGCCATCGCGCCCGGAGTCCAAGACATTCTCCAGAAGATAGTCGGACACAGCCTGCGCACGAGATCGGGCCCGCTCGGCCTTGATAGCAAGAGTTGTGGAAACCAGAACCCCTGCAGAAAGCACAACCAACACAGCAACAATGCCACCTACCAACACGCAGTTTCGTTGAACGAACTTCTTAAGTCGATACTTCGTGCTGAGTGGCCCGGCTATCAGCGGAGCCCCCCTCAAGTAGTTCTCAATGTCATCGGCCAGTTCCGAGGCGGAGCGATAGCGCTCCGATCGCTCCTTGCGCATGGCCTTGAGGGGAATCCATTCAAGCTCGCTGCGCAGGCGCTTGGCCAGAGTCGCCACTTGGATGCGGCGGTTTTCGGCCACCTTTCTGGCCTCATCTCCTAGCTTCGCCAGCCGAGTGCTGGGTGTTTTGGGATCAGTCTCTCGAATCGTTCTGCGCAGGTGCTCGATGCCGCTATCGCGGAGGGCTTTGGAGTCAAAGGGCAGTCCGCCCGTTAGGAGTACATAGAGCAGCACGCCGAGTGAATAGACGTCGGAGCGAGTGTCGATATCTTCAGTGGCCATGTCCGCCTGTTCCGGGCTCATGTACTCCGGGGTGCCAAGCAACTGACTATCCACAGTAGAAACGGTCTGGTCGGTGAGTTGCCTGCCCATAGCCTTGGCCACTCCAAAGTCAATAATCTTTGGAACGGCCCGGTCGTTTTCAACGGAAACCAGGATATTCGACGGCTTGATATCGCGGTGGATGATACCTTTTTGGTGAGCGTGCTGCACGGCGTCGCAAACCCGTTGAAATAGTCTAAGTCGCTGCTCGATGGTCAAACGGTGCCGGTCACAGTAGTCCGTTATGGGTAGGCCTTGCACGTATTCCATTACAAAATAAGGCCGTCCACTTAATGTCAGACCTGCATCATATATTTTAGCGATATGGGGATGCTCCATCACGGCCAGAGTCTGCTGTTCTGCTTTGAAGCGTGAGATCACATTGCGTGAATCCATGCCCGGCTTGATTACCTTCAGAGCGACTTGACGGCTGACAGGCTCTTCCTGTTCGGCCAAAAAGACGATCCCCATGCCGCCTTCTCCAAGTGTGCTTTGAAGCAGGTAGCGGTCAATCCGCCCGCCTGGCCTTTCTGCAATGGTGTCAACCGAGGTTGCCTGCACCGCATGGTCCTCCGCCGCTGGCGGTGCAAAGACGTATTGAAAGAGTCGTTTCACGTCTTCGGGTTTCGATTCAAATACTGATGGTTCATCTGCCATGGTTAAAACCTATCAGATTAACCGCCTTCTGCGGGGCCTTTTTCAGACACGGATTTACGCGGGTCCACACAGATTTCTTCAGATTCATTTCTTCAGACCGTGTTCACCAGTGTTAATCAGTGTCTAACATAGATTCCTATGCAATCAAGTCATGAGCCAAATATGACGTTATGCTCAGATAAGCCAAGAGCAGCCTACTTGAGGTAATTGAAGCCGGATCGCATTATCCGAACCCATAGTATATATCCGTGGAATATCTCTATGGCGCGCCGTCTTTTTGAAAAAATTTCTGGATTTCTTTCAGTTCCTCCTCCATCGCCTCGCTGGTGAGGGCCATGTGCCTTACGTGTTTCTTGAGCACATTCTGCAAGCGTCGCTTCACCGTCGTCAACATGTGAGAGGCCGCAGCGGCGCTCCCCAAGCCGTACTGGAGGAATGACTCCTTCAAGGGGGGAGGCTCTCGACCCTGCAGGATGGGAGCCAATACGTGGTCATGAAAAAGACGCCAATGCACCTCCATTCCCTGGTTTGTGTAGCTCTCCCTGATCTCGTTGAGGGCGCGGTCCAGCAGGTCCACCCTCCAGGCATAGTTGAAGCTTTCCTCGGCATCGAATGCCTGCACGCTCTCTGTTAGTCTTTCTGTATTCTCGATATCCAGCGGGACCAGTTTGTCTCTCGGAATGCGCTTCTGGGTTCGTTCTTTTCGCTTTTCGTCGATAAGGTACTGACCGAGCGCATGGAGCAATAGCGAGCGGAAACTACCCCGCGCAGCATCCGCGCGTTCTATTAGACGGCGATTCAACACGACCTCATGGAAGAAACCCTGGGTCAGATCCTTCGCTTTTTCGTTCGGATATCCCTTACGGCGCAGATAGCAGTAGACAGGCTTCCAATAGCGTTGAATAAGCAGATCCAGTAGCGCCTGTTCTCTACCTCCCTGCTCCTTGACACCCTCCACAAGAGACCAGTGGGTGCTGAGGAATTTGTCTCTTATCCCCCCCATTTCTGTCCAATCCTGGTAGGCCATACGCAGTCTCTCTATACTTCAATACCATTATAGCGAGAGGCCGAACTCAAAAACAACCTGTATTGCCTCATTTGGAGCTGTAAAGGCGGCTTTTTGAAAGTTCTTTGAAAAATTATGAGGTCTTGCTGCGCGCAACGGAATTTTTCCCGGAAATGTATAGGGATCGACAGTTCGGTCCTCGCCGGAGTCTGGCGAAAGTCAATACAGGGCAGTTAGAAGAAAGGCAGGTATAAGATGACACGGTTAGATGATTGCGGCAATAGGTGGATGTTAGCTGGCATTACAGTGGCTCTTTTGCTCTCGGGTCTCAATGCCCGGGGGAGCCGTTTCATGGATGACTTCAACAGGCCCGATGGCGAACTAGGTAATGGTTGGTCAACTTGGACTGAAGAGGACGTTGAGATCGAAATTGTTGATAATGAAGTCCTTATCACAGGTAAGCAGGTCCATAACTGGTGGAAATCGGAGATCTACCGGCCGGTTGAGGATGAAACGAGATTCTCCTTCGACTTCAAGGCCGATGACAACTTCAATGTCCACATCCGTGTCTCTGATGCGGAAGATGAAGATTACCAAACCACTGCGAGCGTATATGCTTCGCCGGGAGGCTCCTTTTCGTATGGCATCAAACACGGCCCAGGCACCTGGTCCGGCTGGACCAAAATACCAGGTTCGCAGATGATAGCAGGCCAGTACAACACACTAACAATGGAGCAAAAAGGTACAGATTTCACGATTACTTTGAACGACGAGGTGGTTTGCACCTTCACGAACAGTTACTTTACCCGTGTCGGGGAAGTGGACATCGGCTGTGATGCGGCTGCCGGTATAGTTGGAAGCATTCATATTGACAATTTCAGAATGGAGAAGGTTTCAATCGTCCGCGACTTTGATTTCAACGGAGACGGTGCTGTCGACGTAAAAGATGTTGTGACTCTGACGGACTATTGGGGCCAGGACTATTCAGTGTGTGACATCAGCCCGATGCCATGGGGTGATGGACTAGTCGATGCCGAGGACCTGCTGGCTCTTGCAACTTACCTTGAGCAAGAGACGGCACTGATCGCTCACTGGCCTTTGGACGAAACCGAGGGATTTGCCAATGAGGAAGTTGGCAATAACCGCGGCTATGTCTTCGGCGGCGCAATCTGGGAGCCAACCGGCGGACAAATTGGAGGCGCGATCAGGTTGGATGGTGTAGATGGTTGCATCATAGCCAATCCCGTGCTGAATCCGGCAGAAGGCCCCTTCAGTGCATTCGCTTGGGTCCAGGGCGGTGAGCCAGGCCAGGTGATTGTCTCAGGCACAGCAGGCGCAAATTGGCTAATGCTGGATGCCGAGGGAAAACTGATGACGGAAGTCAAGAGCCCGGACCCGTCCGGCACGCCGCTGCTGTCTCAGAGTGTCATAACCGACGGTAGGTGGCACCGTGTAGGTCTTGTGTGGGACGGCTCAAGTAGAATGCTCTATGTTGATGACGCCATAGTAGCAGATGACACACAGGACAGTCTGGAGGGCTCATTTAGCGGTCTTTACATCGGCTGCGGCAAGAACATGCAACCGGGAACTTTCTTCTCCGGCCTGATCGACGACGTCCGCGTCTACAACCGAGCCGTTAGACCATAGCCCAGGTCCCTCGCGTGCGCTCGGGACGCCTGTGCGCGCAGGCCCGGAACGACGCTGGACCGCGTGCTCGGCTCCTGATCGACGACGTCCGCATCTACAACCGGGCAGTGACATCATAGACCAATACTGTTGTGATGCGAAATGAAAAGGGCTGGTAGGTTGACGGAGCTGCCAGCCCTCGCCCTTTCAACCAAGTTCATTGAAAACTCCGAACAGAGGCTGCACCTCCTTGCTTGCTCCCGCGCAGTCCAAGCAACCGGCCCCAGCACGCGTCACTATCGCCGCATACTCCGATATGGTTTCAAGTAAGTGAATGGTACGTTCGTTTCTGAGCCGGGAGTCCTGGCTCCGCTCAAAGAGATCGTGCATGATCCAGGTCAAGACTATGGGGTGCGCAAAGGTGCGCAAGTTGCCCTAGATAAGATGAGTTCTAGTGCAGCGCGCTGCTCGGCAGGTAGAAATAACCGGGACCGAAGCCGTCACGGTACGGAACACTTCCGTCGCGACTGATCGAGACCTTCATAGGCACGACATCCGAGGGCGAATACGTTTCTACGTGCCCATCGGTATATCCGGCCCGCAGTTTGAATTCGGGAGTGCTTTCAGCAGGGTTAGTGCGGGACCAGTAGGCCGAGAGCAGCCAGGTTTCGGGAGTGACACCCGCTCCACGGAACGGCTCACAACTGCCGTAGGCACCCGGTGTTCGCCAGTGATCGTAGCCGAAATAATCGGTAACGAGCAGCTTGCTGAATCTGCCGCCACTGGCCGGGCCATGGGGCCCTCTGAAAACAGCGTTACGATCAGGAAGAAAACCCCTGTAGTTCCAATAGAAGCAATAGGTCCCGCCCATCGGATCTGTCGTGGGAGCGGTGTCCGGATTGTCCCAACTGTCGCCCGCATCCCAAGCCTGCTGCAGATACTTGTACTTGTGCGGAGCGCTCGGGCAGTACACTGTGTCGGCATCGGGCATGTAGGTGCGCAGGTGCTCGCTCATGGCTCTGTGCGAAGTCGGCGTACGACTCTCACTGCCGATCAGCTTGGTCGGCTCCGACCAGTTCCAACTGTTGTCAAATCCGACAGTGGAAACCGATTCGGGATACCTGTCATCATTGTCCGAGGCGAAAAGGTTCAGCGCCGAAGTGATCTGCTGCTGGTTGTTCATCCCCTTTATAGACTTGGCCTGTTGCCTGACCTTGCCCAACGTCGGCACAAGGATTGCCATCAAGAGTGAGATGATAGACATGACCACGAGCAGTTCGATCAACGTGAACCCGCGACTGCCTAAATCAGAAATCTTCTCTTTTTTGCCTCGGACGCGAATTTCGATCTCCTCCGATCGTGCCCCGACTCCATTCTCTTTGCTCACTGGACGCATCAGCCCAACCTGTCCTTCTATACGCGTTATTATAGGCACTACATAATTCCGTGTCAACCCTAATTCTGAGTATTTTTTGCGATTTCAGCCCTCGGCGGGCCGAACCTTGCTGTGCGTTCGTTTCTGGAGTACACGCCGGCGGGCCGCAGAAAGACCTGGCAATCTTCAACTCTAGCTAAGCCCCTAATGTAAAGATGTTTACAGACTCTAAGCCTCCTTGCCAGCTCCTGGAGCCATCCGTGCCGGCCGGGCCGTGGCCAAACTTGCCCATTGCCAAGAAGAATCCCGTCTGGGAATACTAATTTGTCATATTCGGCACGGCAAAACTCACATCGCCCCACGACTGCGAGCCGCTCATGCTCGCAAACGGCGTTCCGCCGTAGGCACCCATGTTCACTCTTCCTCCATGAGGCATCCGCTCGCGTCCGGGGTACACCCCGGGATCGCCGGTGTCGATACAGGGGCTTGTAAGCGGATCGGTAAATACCCAAGTCCCTTTTCCAGGCGAATACCTGCCATATCTGGATTGTAGATGGTAGTCCCCACCCGCAGGATCGGCGAACAAGGGATCCGAGTTCGTGTTGCCGTTCTCGGCGTCAAGGGGCCCAAGCTCCTGCAGACGGCTGTAGTAGGCATGGCACTGATGCAGATCGCCAGCCTCGTTGTCCCAAAATATGCAATTGGTTATGCTCGGGTCTGCCCCGCCGCCGGCAACGATTCCGAACTGGTTGTCGGCGATTGTAAGATTAGTAAGAGTAGGCGAGGCACTTTCACAGTAAATTCCCCCGGTACCACATCCTACGATGACGAAGTTGCGCAGGACGCTTCTCGAACCTTCGGCCCCGTAAAAGGAGAATGCATAGCCGGATGGGGCCGTGACCACGGCGGCTACATCGGCACTCTGCACCGTTATCGCCCTGGTTCCGAACGAAACCTGCTCCTGATAGACTCCAGGCCAGACCATGACCGTGTCACCGTCATATGTTTCATTCACCGCTCGTTGAATGGTGGCGAATGCGTCGCTCCTGCTCAGACCCGTGTTAAAGTCACTGCCGCCGGCGCGGTCGACGTGAAAGATCAAAGGGCCGATGCTCTTGCTCGCCTCGGCCGTCCCGCCGTATGCACCCATGTTGACCCTGCTGTTATTCGGAAAGGGCTCTGAGCCAACAGGGTCCTGGGGGTCGCCGGCATCGATACACGGGCTGTAGACGTAATCACTGTCCTTGACCCATCGACCCCAGCTTGAATCATAGCGGCCGTAGGCAGATTTCAGGTGATAGTCTCCGCTTGACGGCGATACGAACAACGGGTCTGTGTCGATGTTGCCCTGGCCCGGAAAGTGTCCCTGGATATTCGAAAAGAGAACAGGGTTCCGCGAAAAAGAATCGGCCAGCAGGACGGCTGCGCCGTCATTGTGCCAGACGATACTGTTTCTGATCACGATGTCACCGCCAACCGAATGAATTCCACCGCCGCTTGCCGACGCCCCGGATTCTGAGAGTCTGTTGCCGGCGACCGTGCAATTTGCCATACGCAAATGATCAAGCGACTCTGCGAAGAGCCCCCCGCCGGCTGTGGCAATGTTGTTCGAGACCAGACACTTTTCCAGTACTACACCGGCGGAAGATCCGCTGCAGTAGAGACCGCCGCCGCTTACACTGACTTTCGCACCGTTGTAGGAAATGTCGCAATTAACCAACAACGCCGTGCTTTGCCGGCAATATACGCCTGCCCCGCGACTGTTGACATAGGCGATGTTGTCTCGGACTGCGCAATTGACTATCGTGGCCCCGGAACCTTCGATCAAACCAATGCCAGCCCCGTATCCGCCGGAATTAGCCGATCCCAACCCGCCGGCAGTACACTGCTCGATAACACAATCAAGAATCCTCGGCGAACCGCCAACAGAGGCGATTCCACCACCGAGTTCTGCACCACAATCTCTTATCACGCAGTTGACAATGCTCGGGCTGCTGAACTCACAGAATATCCCGCCCCCGACAGAGTTATCGGGACTCGAGTCCCAGGGGGCACCGTCCGGCGGAAGTTCAGATCCGCGCACACGGCCCCCGGCGATGGTGAATCCGCGCAGAACAGAATCCGATCCTTCCCCGCTGCGAAAGTAGAAACCTCGGTGCTCCGTGCAATCGATGGTCGTTTGTCCGGGCCCATTTTGACTCCGCACGGTAATTGCCTTGCCCCTGAAATCAATATCCATGTTGCCGTAGCCGCTGTACGTGCCTGAAGCTACCTGTATGACATCGCCGTCAACCGAAGAATCAATGGCTGCCTGAATGGTGTCAAAATCGTCCGGTACGCGAATCGTGGCGGGCGATGCCAACAGATACACCTCGAGATTGTCTATCAACACCCCCGTGCCGGAAAAGACGATACGGCACGTGCCCCCGACCGACTCTATCGGGATGACATGGCTTCCCGATCCCAGTTCAACCGAACCGCTCCAATTGACACCGTCGTCCGACACAGAGTAAAGCAGGTAACCCGATGGAGACAATGTCACGCTGGTGTCAGAGGCAAACCGCACGTCAATCCCGACGGTCCCGCTGACTGCTCTGCCCGATTGATGTGGGCCGGTGGGAAAGCTATAACCCAGATAGGCCTCCTCGCCGTGACGGCCGCCGAATCCCAATTCTCGCCCTGAATCGGTCTCGAGAAAGTAAAGATAGGGCTCCTGCGGAGGAAACGCCCCTTGGGGCCAGAAGACTGAGTGAAGATGACTGTCCGTTTCGGCCCAGTTGTTTCTCACATCGTCGAAATCGTCCTGGTAGTTGTAGGTCCAGTCGGCCTGAACGTGACCGGGCATAAAGCAGACTGCCGCCCCTGCTAATAGGGCGGCAGTAATCCAGAACCAACTTGTGCCCGGCAGTCTCATCTCACTCAACTCCGTTTGGATTCGGCGGTGGGGCAAATCTTTGCTCAAATTGTACCCTCCGCCAACTGCAGGAGCCAAAGGAGGCCCGGATTATCCCTGGTGGCCGTTCGCTGTTCTGGTCTGGTCGGACGTGCAAACTCCCGGCCGACACCTTCAATTGATTGTAGATACGAAAACTCCAGATTCCCTATCTCACCGTTGTCGGTCAGGAAGGTGATTTCGTCGATGACATCGGTCTTCAGGTCGATCTTGTATACGAGTCTTACACCTTCACAATCCAGCTCAACCTGTGCGAACTCCTTGCCTGGCAGATACTCGCTTTTGAACCAGATACCTTTCGCAGCCGCATCACGACGAACCGTATCGATCGTGTGCAATCCCATCCATGGCCTGCCCAGGCCCTTGAAGAAGCTGCCCGGGCGGTATGTACCGTGCGGCTCCGACTGGGCCCGTGATACGTGGGCGTCGCGGTAGGTGTCGACTATTGTCAAGGATCCGACTTGCAGTTTCATCCAGGCGCCGTCATCCTTGAAGGCCTGATAGAAAAACGGGATTCGTCCTGAACCGAAGACTTCCTGGCCGTTGACCTGGCCGCGAATCCGAAAGTAAGTCCAGCCCCGCTTGTGCATGGCGTCGCGGTTATCCACCACAACGGTCGTCGTGGGCCAGTCGGGCAGGAAGTAATCCTCATAGAGTGCGTTTTGATGACGCATCACCCAGGGTCGCTTGTTCTCTTCGTCTGAGTTGCGGGAGGCAACAACCAGCAAGTCTGTGCCGCGGGCGTTTACACGCTCGAAGACTCTTGTGCCGGGCACGACTTCTCTGAGAAAATCGGTCATCGCCGGATCGTCGGTGGCAAGCGTCGGGACGCTGAGATCGGCGGCCCACATGCGGTGATTGTTGATGTAAAGGGTGTTGTCCTGATAATCGTAGTTCGACCACTTATCCTGCAGTATCTCTCGAGCAGATTCGCCGCCGACCGGACCGGACTTTGCCCGCAGCACCATGCCGCGGCCCGGACCCTCAGGATAAAAGTACCAATGCCGCTCGGTCGCGTCACTGTTGATGCCGAAACTGACAGGCGCGGCATTTGTCATCAAGGGATTGACATTCTGCTTCGGCAGCACCGCGGGCGCCACAATCGTGCCGGCAGTCAAAGCTCCGGCTGCCGTCAATGAGACTATCGTCGTCTTCGACGTAGCCAGCACGGCTACCTCGGCCAGCAAGCCGACCTTGATTGCAGCGGTTGTGACCGATACTTGTGCCGCGGCGGCCTTGCTCGGAGCCGTCATCTTTCCGAACAAAACCAGAGCTGTTAACAGAGAGCCTTTGGCGAAGCCGTTGCGCGAAAGTTCCCGCTGCAAGGCCCTCTTTGCACGCAGAAACAACATGCGGGTGCTGAACTCGCTGCAGCCCAGCGACTCGGCAATCTCCGAATGCGTCATCCCGTCGTAGCAGCGCATGACCAGGACGGCCTTGTGCCGCACCCTGAGTTTCTTCATCGCCGCCGCAACGATCCCTTTCAATTCTTCGCTGACGAGGTTCTCGAGCCCATCCAGCCTATCTACCGCTCGTTGCTCTTCAGTTTACCTAATGCTTTGCACATTTCGAACAAGGTCTCCTGTACTATGTCTTGCGTGAGGCTGTCCTCTTGAGTCATACGGTAAACATACGTTCGCAGGCGTTCTCTTGCCAGCGTCGCCAACTCTTCGAGGCTTGCCTTGTCGCCGCACCGAGCCCGCTTGATCAGTTCAACCTGGTACTTCTGCTGATCCATGCTGGGCTCCTGTTTAAGACTATTGCAACTGCACAAAACCAAAAACCGCTATTAAGTGCCACTGAAGACGCAAAATGTAACGTTTTTTCCAGAATTCTGCCGATAGATGGCTGCCCGCGGCAGCCCATTCTGCCCTTAGAATACGTATTTGGAGGGCTACTTGTGCTGTGGGCTCATAACCAATTGTTTTTTGCATACTTACAGCATTTATGTCCTGACAGCAGGCTCGACCGGCCACCACAGCTGCGGCGCACTGCAGGCGAACAAGCAAATCAATACCGTGTTCCGGGATGACCCTGTTCCTGTTGCAGCACGTTCGAGACACCTGCTGACCACATGCATCGTATCATTTTACGCCGTGCAAATC
>LJTR01000063.1 GCA_001303465.1 Phycisphaerae bacterium SG8_4 | reverse complement strand
AATGAGCGTCTCGCCTGCCTCCTGGCCGTAGTCGTGACACTCCACACAATGCCTGTCGAAGACCGGCTGCACTTCGCGCATGTAGCTGAACAGTCGCGGCTCTCCCTTCCAGCCGTTGAGCTTGCTCGGCGGTCGCTGAAGCGCCATCGGAATCTTCCATGTCGACGGTTTCGGCGCTTCCCGACGATTCTCGTGACATCCCGTACATCCGGTTACCTCGCCCGACTGGGCGACCGTCCCGCTTCGCATGGACTGCACCATCATTTTCTTCTCGTCGAGCAACTGAAAGTAGACGAATTTGTCTGAAGGCACTTCAAAGTAGGCCGATCCGTCGCGGGCGATGGGAACCGTGCCGAGAATTCGTTTGTTCTCGAAGCTGTGCCAGTTCAGGGCCGGACAGTGCACGCCCTGGCCGCCCCATTGCGCGTGTGTCCAGAAACGCTTCTCGGGTGACTCGACCACACGAAGGTACTTTATCGTGCCGGGCCGAACGTTTTCCATGTGTGTTCCTTCGTAAACGTTCATAACGAAGAAACATCCTTTGGCGTTGTTAAAGTCACGCCGGCGCGGGACAACCATAGGCCTGGGCCGGCGGCCCAGCGGCATGGGATCGAAACACCCGGGGCCCTCGGTGTGGAGGAGTATCTCGTTACCAAACACATCGAGCAGGTAAATTCCCATCTGCTCGCCTTTGCCGGTCATCCGCGAGCAGAGGAAATACCTGTTACTGAGCGGATACGGATCTTCGTATTTCGGATTGACCTTCGTGAAATTGTCGAATCCATAGACATCGGGTTTCGGGCCGGCCTCGACGACAAGGTCCCTGGCATCGGCGGGCCACGTACGGACGACCGGCTCGGGGCCGTCGACACCCAGCCGCCGATCGATGATTGCCAGAGCCCCCCAGGGGCGGTCGTGACACGAGCCGAAAATGCACAGTACCCGCTCGGTGCCGGGTATTGCGCGGGCGTCGATTACGCCGCCGGGCGACCACGTATTGTTGCCCCAGTATACAGCCTGGTTCGTGCCGTCGGGGTTCACCGTCCAAAGCCCCTGGGCGTCGCCGAAGTTGCGGTCGACATACTCCCAACGATCGTAGAGTATTCGCCCGTCCGGCAGCAGGGCGGCGTGGCCCTCGTGCAGCGTGCTCTTGCCGATCTGATGAATGTTGGCCCCGTTGCCGTCCATCCGAAAGAGGTTGCCCATTATATGGCGGTTGCACATGCAGTATTTAGGCTCTCGCGTCGAGGAAAAGACAATGGAGTCGTCGGGCAGATAAAGCGGATCGAAATCCGCCACGCCGGGTGCCGAGGTCAACTGGCTCAGCCCCGTCCCGTCAGCATTGATCTCGTAGATGTGGTAATCGTCCTCGATATTCTTTCGCATCGAAAAGACGATCCTATCGCCTTCAAAATGAACCTCCGGATCTCGCACGAGACCTTCGGAGGTTTCGATTAGAGTCTCGACCTTGCCGCCTGGCACAAAGTCGATAGTCTTCAATGCGCCGCCGCCTCGAAAACTCCCCGTGTTGATTTCGCCGGTCTTGAACATCGTCGCCGTGTTGTGATGATCGCTCTTGTACTGCGCCCGCATCACAAAGAGAATAGGCCGGCCGCCGACCAGAGGATTGGCAATCAGCGCCTCGCGCCGCAGCCGTTCGAACTGCGCCTGATCGCCGCGCCGTTCGACATTGTTGAGTCTGGTCAGATACTGGGCGGCATTCGGATAGGTTTCGCCGAAAGTGTTCGCAAGATCCTCGACCGCCGCTCGCAGGGCCGCAGCCTCTTCGGGGGGGATTTCAGATTTGCCGACTGCCGGCTGGCCCAACAAATACGCAGCCAGAATAATCGCAAAAGGACCTCGAATACTAGCAAACATTCTTCACCTCAACGGTAGTTGATCCAAGTCGCAAGATTTCTATTTCAATATGATACCAAATCTCTGCGCAGAATCTAAGGAAAATGGTGCGAAATGTCGCACTGGCATCTCGGACCGGATATGGTATACTTGGCTTCCGAGAATCAGCTTTGGATTGTTCCTTGTGGCTGCGTTCGGTCGCGGCTCGAAACGCACAATGGTGTTCGTTGTTGGCCTGAGCGTGTGTGCATTCATTTGTGGTTGAAGGAGTACTTGCAATGATTACAGACAAATCTCATCAATTGGCAATCTGCTTATTCGTGGGACTCATCCTTTTGGGCTCGGCGGCCCTGGCCGCTGACTGGCCAACTTACCGACATGACAATGCGCGCACGGGCTCCACTTCAGAGTCACTGGCGGCGCCTTTGGCGCTGGATTGGATCTATGTGTCAATCTATCCTCCCCGCCCGGCATGGCCCGGCCCCGCCCAGCGTCCGAGAGAGGGTTGGCAGCAGCGCCATCGGGTCATTTTCGACGATGCCTTTCAAGTTGCCGCTGTGGGCGAGTTGGTCTATTTCGGGTCCTCGGCCGACAACAAGGTGTATGCTCTTGATGCGGCGACGGGAACGGAGCGCTGGTCGTTCTTTACAGGCGGCCCGATTCGCCTGGCGCCGACCGTCTCGGGCAGTCGCCTGCTTGTCGGCTCGGACGACGGGTTTGTCTATTGTCTAAACGCTGAAGACGGCAAGCTGCTCTGGAAAGTACGCGGCGGGCCCAACGATGAAAAGCTTCTTGGTCACGGCAAGATGATCTCTCGCTGGCCTATCCGGACCGGCGTACTGGTCGATGACGGGGTTGCGTATTTCGGGGCTGGGATATTCCCGCACGAGAACGTCTTCCTCCATGCCGTCCGGGTAAGCGATGGATCCCCGGTTTGGAAGAATGATACAATGAGCCAGCAGAGCGCCAACCGCGATGAGATGACTCCTCAGGGATATCTGCTGGCTGCAAAGGATCGGCTGTTTGTTCCGTGCGGTAGGGCGCTGCCGGTTGCCTTCGACCGCAGTGACGGACGGCGGCTTTTCAAATCATCCTACGGCTGGAGATCGGAAGCGGCCGGAGGCAATATCGGTGGAACGTACGCGCTTCTGGCCGATAACCAGATCATCACGGGCACGCAGGATCACCTGCTGGCACTTAGCCAGAGGACCGGCCGGACGGGTTTTGCGTGGTTTCCCGGCAGGCGGATGGCGGTCGCGGGCCAGATGGCCTATCTGGCGACCGGCCGCGAGCTTGTGGCTATGGATCGATCCGCCTATGCCAAGGCCAGTGGTCGGAGGAATTCACTCGAGTACAGGATCAAGTCGTTGCCCGGTCAGATCAGGAGTGCTCCCGCGGGCAAGCGTCAGAAACTTGAACAGGACCTGAAAACGGCCCGCGAAGAGCTTGACCGGCATCACAAGGAGAATGTCGCGCCCACGGTCCCATGGCGCGTTCGAAGCGACTGTGACGCCGAGCTGATATTATGCGGCAACATGGTCATCGCCGGCGGTGAAGACAAGGTCAGTGTTTTCAATCGAAACAACGGCCAGATGGTCTGGAGCACGAAGGTCGAAGGTCTGGCGCGGGGCCTGGCTATTGCCAACGGGCGTCTCTACGTCAGCACGGACAGTGGCAGGATCTACTGCTTTGCATCGGTGAAGATCGCCAAAGAAAGAAATCCGATGATTCGTACGGCTCTCGATCCGTATCCGACCGATGACCTGACAGATATGTACAGGGCGGCTGCCGAGTCGATCGTGATGGAGACGGGTGTCAGGAAGGGCTATTGTCTCGTACTCGGCGCCGAGCAGGGACGACTGGCGAGAGAGCTGGCGCTGCGGACGGACCTGACCATTGTCGCAGTTGAGCCCGATCCAGAGAAGGTTCGGGCGGCGAGGCTGGCGCTCGATGCAGCCGGGCTCTATGGCGAGCGCGTGACTATCGAACAGGCAGAGATCTCGGATCTTCCACACTCCAATTACTTTGCCAATCTCATCGTCTCCGACAGCCTTCTAGTTACGGGAAAGATCCCGGGCGATGCGGCGAAGATTGCCCGACATGTAAAACCCTGGGGTGGCTCGGTCTGTCTGGGTGCGCCTGCGAACGCACCTGCTGAGGCCAGGGGCGTGACCGCCGAGAAGCTCGCCGATTGGCTCGCAGGATCACAATTAGGCCCATGCCGAATCAGCCAGACCAATGGCCTCTGGGCCACGCTGAAACGCGGGGCTCTTTCGGGCGCTGGGTCGTGGACCCATCAGTATGCAGAACCCGGCAACACGGCTTGCAGTGACGATCAGCTCCTCGGCGGCCCGCTCGGTCTGCTGTGGTTTGGCGCGCCGGGGCCGGCGTCGATGGTCAACCGTCACAATGCGGCGGCGGCGCCGCTTGCCGTCAACGGCAAATTGTTCGTCCAGGGTGAAAACGTCGTCATGGCACACGATTCCTACAACGGCGTAGAACTGTGGAAACGCGCAATCCCCGGCGCGATGCGCACGCGGCTCAAAAGAACTGAGTGCGGCAACATTGCAGCTTCGCAGGACAGCATCTTTGTCGCAGTCGCAGACAAGTGCCTCAGGCTCGACGCCGAGACGGGCGAAACCAGGGGCCTCTACAACGCTCCGGCCGGATCGAAGTGGGGATACCTCGCTTACGTTGACGGCATTCTATACGGCAGCACATTGACGACAACGGGTGCATCCAGTTCCGTCTTTGCGATTGACACTCAAAACGGCAAGACGCTATGGACCTGTAAGGGCAAGAACATCATAAACCTGACGATTGCTCTCGGCGACGGCTGGCTGTTTTTTGTCGACAGCTCCCTGTCTGCCGATGAGCGTCAGGCGATGTTGAAGATGGACAAATCATTCTTGAGAAGCCTCAGCGGCGAGCAGGCGAAGGAGGCTGAACAACAGCAGAAGGAGCTTGACGTCCGCCGGCTCGTTGCTCTGGATGCGCGGACGGGCGGCAGGTTCTGGAGCCAGGCGGTGGACGTGACCGACTGCAGCCAGATCGGAATTGGCGGCGGCGAGCTTACGTTGATGTATCGCGAAGGTGTGATTGTCCTCGGCGGCGCCAATGCCAACGGCCACTATTGGCGGCAGTTCCTCGCGGGCGAATTCTCGCAGAGGCGTCTGGTGGCGCTGTCTGCCACCAGCGGCAAAGTACTCTGGGCGCGGAACGCCGATTACCGTCACCGGCCTGTGATTGTCGGAGACAGGGTAATTGCCGAGCCCTGGGGGTACGATCTGAAGACCGGCAGGCAACTGACGCGGCGTCACCCTGTCAGCGGTGACGAGACGACCTGGCAGTTCTTCAGGCCGGGCCATCACTGCGGTGCGATTTCGGCGTCCCCCCAGATGCTGTTCATGCGCTCGGGTGACACCTCCTACTACGATCTGATCGATGACAGCGGCATCCGGCATTTCTCCGGCCAACGACTCGGATGCTGGATCAACGCCATCGCCGCCGACGGACTTGCCCTCATGCCGGAAGCCAGCGCTGGCTGCATTTGCCTCCACCCCATAATCTGTTCTC
This sequence comes from Phycisphaerae bacterium SG8_4, assembly GCA_001303465.1. GTDB lineage: Bacteria > Planctomycetota > Phycisphaerae > Sedimentisphaerales > Anaerobacaceae > SG8-4. The sequence goes on along the minus strand of LJTR01000063.1, from coordinate 7,444 downwards.
TCGCTCTCGAGCCTCGGGCGGATCACGAGCGGTGGGGGATCTACAGCGCCGGGCCCACAAGTGGCGCGGTCAAGCGTCTCGCCGTCAACCTCGGCGCCCCCGGCGACAGACGCGGCAGCGACGGCCAGATGTGGTTCGGATACCCCAGACCAGCATTGCCCCGCGACCGCGCGGCGATGGGGTTCTCTTTCGAACTGCAAACGGAGTTCTTTGAAGGCGGCGGATACTTCAGGCAAAACAGCGAGACCGAGTCGGTATCGGGAGCCGATGATTCATGGATATTCAGTTCCTGTGCTCGCGGGCTGAAGCGATGTGTCGTACCGGTCCTGGGCGCCGGTGACGAACCGGCTGATTATACCGTCAGGCTCTATTTCGCCGAGCTGGAAAACGCCCGCGCCGGCAGTCGCATCTTCGATGTCAAGCTCCAGGGCGAAACCGTCCTTGCCGGTTTTGATCTGTCCAGAGAAGCAGACGGATCGCACAAGGCACTCGTCAAGGAGTTTTTGGGCGTTCGAGTCACTCGAGATATGGAAATCGAATTGGTGCCGAGCGGTAACGCCACGGCCCCGGCGAGCGAGATGCCGATCCTGTCGGGAATTGAGGTTATTGCGCAGGTCTCACTTGCGAGCCGCTGATGCCTTAACGAGCGCACCATAAATCGCGTTGCGGTGCTGCTTATCATCCATCTGCTCCGGGTGCCACTGCACGAACAGACCAAAGCCCCCGTCGGTTCGTTCGAGGGCTTCGACGATGCCGTCGTCGCTGTGAGCGATGATCCTCAGACCATCGCCTATGTCCTTGACTGCCTGGTGATGGTTCGACCACACCGACGCCTTCACGGCACCGAGGATCTTCGCCAGAGAACTGTCCGGTTCGATCTCGACCTCGTGATATCCGCGGTGACCGACTTTGACTCCAACCTGAGAAGGAATATCCTGGATCATCGAACCTCCGGCGACGACGTTTGCAAACTGCATCCCCAGACAGACCCCTAACATGGGTTTGCCGCTTTGAAACCACTTGGCAATCAATTTGCTTTCGAAGTCGTATCGCTGTGATGTCAGCGGTACGACCGTCTCGTGCGGCTGCTGTCCATAGGCCGAAGGGGGAATGTCGGCGCCGCCCACAAGTACCAGACCATCAAGCTCTTCAAGATATCGCCGCAGGATTAACTCATTGTCAACAGTGGGCAATATCACCGGGACGCCGCCGCTTTCGGCCACTGCCCGAACGTACGCGAAATTCACGACCGTTTGTGCCTTGCCCGTGGCCTCATCGGCTTTGTAGACGCTCGTAATGCCTATAAGAGGAGCTGACTCGTCGATCTGTTTCTCACAGCCGGTCACTGCTATGAACGAAGCAAGCAACATTATTGCAAATGCTCTCTTCATGAGTTGTTCCTCACAGGTTTTATCCACGATTACTGCATTCCTTGACTTTTGCGTCATTCTCAATTATAGTGTTCCTGATTGAAAGTTCGCCTTCTTGCGCGGGCAAGTGGCTTTACATTAACAGGTTATGGTTCTGCTCGCGGGGATTTACTACCCTGAAGGGTATACCATACGATAGAAGTTGAAGCACATGATCGACAGTACCGCTGAAATTGTCAAGGCTCAACTGTGCCCAGAGATGTTGCACCGGCCTCTTGGGCGGGGAGAATTGATATGGTAGCAAAGAGACTTCTGACGAAGGTGTTCGCGATTGTCACTGTGCCCGTGCTGGTTTTGGGGCCTGTGGCAACATGCGATGCGTGTTTTTCGATTATCGTTGGCAAGGAGGCCTCGGTCGACGGCCACGTGATTGTTGCACACAACGAGGACGACGGCGCTCCCCAGGTTGTGAACCATCACAAGGTCCCACGAAAAAACTATGCACCCGGCGACAAAACCAAGCTGCGCAATGGCGGCCAACTGGACCAGGTCCCCCAGACCTGGGCCTACATCTGGTCCGAGATGCCGGGCATGCTCTTTTCCGACAGCTACATCAATGAATGGGGTGTCAGCGTCACGTCGGACAATTGTCCCTCGCGAGAAGACAAGCCCGAAATCACCGACGGCGGCATAGGCTACATGCTCCGGGCCCTGGTGGCCCAGCGGGCGCGGACCGCGCGTGAAGGCGTCCTCACGGCCGGCGAGCTGATTGAGCGATTCGGCTACATTGACTCGGGGCGGACGTATGTCATCTGCGATCCCGACGAAGGATGGCTGCTCTGTGTTGTCAACGGCAAGCACTGGCTGGCCAGGCGAGTAGCAGATGACGAGGTGGCAATGGTGGCAAACACGTATACCATTCGCGATGTCGACATCTCCGACAGCAAGAATGTCCTGGCTTGTGATGATATCATCGAGTACGCCAAAGCAAGGGGTTGGTATGATCGGCAAGAGGATGGGCCGTTTGATTTCGCCGCCGTCTACGCGAATCCGGGCTCGGCCGTGCATCCGTCTAATCTCAACAGACAACGCAGCGGTCTAAACTATGTAACCGCCGAGCCGATTGGCCTCGGCGCCGAACTGCCCTTTTCCGTTGTGCCGCGATACAAGGTAAGTGCAGCAACGCTTATGCAGGTTCTGCGCCACGACAACCGGGACAAAGCAGGCAGTTCTTCGGCTGATTCCGAGGAGGGCATCTGCCGTATCTGCAGCGGCGCCACACAAACGAGTTTCGTCGCCCAATTGCGCAGGGGGATGCCCCCGGATATCGGAATAGTGTATTGGGCCACCCTTGCTCGGCCTCGGACTTCCGTCTACATTCCCTTTCACTTCGGCATTCTCGATTTCCCCACGGGGTATCGCTCGATATCGAAGAGACCTTCGATGGATTTCTTTTCAGGTAAGGTGAGTGTGCCGTTCAAGGCCGACCCGCGAGAGGCTTTCTGGACATTCTCCAACTTCGGTGACAAGATCGATGGTGCTTCGGCCGATATGGCCGACCGAGTAAGATCTCGCGCCGAACAGATCGAGAGGCGTGCCTTTGCTGCACAGAAGCCGTTTGAAGAAGCTGCCTGTCGCTCCTACGCCGAAGACAAGGCGGCAGCGGCACAGTTATTGACCAACTTCTCTCATGGAATCTATCTGTCTTGTCTCGAAACCATGCAGAGGATCATCAGTGATATGGCAGAGGCCGAATGAGCTGTCGTATGAAGATTTCATCGAGACTAATTGTTGCAGTGCTCCTGATTGAAGATTCCCGCTCTTGCGCGGGTAAGAGGCTCTGAGTAGCAGGTTATGGTTCTACGCGCGCGAATTTACTACCGTGAAGGGTATCTGTTGCCGGCAGTGTTCCTTATTTGTTGTTGGCAGCCGTGCACATTGGCGGCAGAGGCGGATTTGAGAATGAAAGCGAATGAATTAGCCCACAAATACCTTATCATCGACACGCACCAGGATGTTCCCTATCGTCTCAAAAAGAAGATGGAGGACATTTCAAGAAGGACCGAGGGGGGCAACTTCGACTACCCGAGGGCAAGAGAAGGGGGGCTTGATGCCGTATTTATGGCGGTCTATATTCCTGCTGAGTACGAAGAGAAGGGAGGTGCCTTTGACTTCGCCAATGAGGGCATCGACATGGTGGAAGGCTTTGTGCGCAACTGGCCCGACAAATTCGTTATGGCGCGATCGGTCGCAGATGTAAAAGGGCAGTTTGGCGACGAGAAGATATCTCTGGCTATAGGAATGGAAAACGGTGCGCCGCTCGAAGGCAACCTTGCCAACGTGGAACACTTTTACGACCGCGGCGTTCGGTACATAACGCTCACGCATTCCAAGAGCAATCATATCTGCGATTCTTCTTTTGACGAAGCGCGAAAATGGAACGGGTTGAGTCCCTTCGGCAGAGCAGTCGTAGCTGAAATGAACCGTCTGGGGATGATCGTTGATGTTTCGCATGTATGCGACGAGACGTTTTATCAGATCATGGAGCTTTCAAAGGCCCCTGCAGTGGCGACGCATTCATCCTGTCGGCATTTCACCCCCGGGTGGGAACGCAATATGAACGACGAGATGATAAAGCTCCTGGCCGAGAAGGGCGGCGTTATTCAGATAACTTTCGGCTCGATGTTCGTCAATGGCCATGTAAACGAGGCCGCGGCGAAGCGCAGGAAACAGATAAACGAATATGCAGAGGCCAACGGGCTGACAGCCGATGCGAAAGACGAGTTCACAAAAGAATTTCTGAAAGAGAACCCGATAGGCGAAGCCGATGTTTCTGATGTCGCCGCGCATATCGATCATGTGGTGAAACTGGTCGGAATCGACCATGTAGGCCTGGGGTCCGATTTCGACGGCGTCGGCGACCATCTGCCCAATGGCCTGAGGGACGTCTCATGCTATCCCAATCTGATCGGAGAACTATTGAGGAAAGGATACAGCGAGCAAGATATCGTTAAGATATGCTCCGAGAATTTCTTGAGGGTCTGGTCCGATGTCGCGAGGATTGCGGGCGAGCTGCAGTCGGGAGGCTAACTGCCGACCTCCTATTCCTTCTTATCCTCCTTTTTCAACAAGCCCTTGAGCCCATCGGTAATACCCTTACCGACGTCCTCGGCGCCCTTGATCACTCCCTCACCTACACTCTTGCCGGCTTTCGTTGCACCGGTGCCGGCCTCCAGAAGCCTGCCGCCCTGTTCCATCAGGACATCCGGCAGGGCACCTAGTTTGCCGAGTTCGGATGCGAGAGAACCCAGCATCTCGTCGGGCAGCAGACCGGCTCCCTGTTCGGCGATTCCTCCGGCGATTGCCAGAAGGAGCTTTCGGGTCAGGGCAATTGTGTCGAGATCATCTGCCCCGCCCAAATCAGTCATCTTAATAGGTGTGAGTTTAAGAGTGAGAGTATCTATCTTGCCCGGAATGGGCAACAGCTTGACGTTTACCTTTATGTCAGTGATTTCGAGGCTGTCTATATGGAGTTTCTTGCCGGCCGGCTTGGATGTCTGTTTCTCCTTGGCAGGCAGCCCTTTTATTATATCCTGCAGGTTGTTGCCGGAGACTCCTCTCTGCTCAAGGACTACGTTCACACCATCGAGCGTGACGTCCTTTATGTTGACAACGTCACTCAATAGAGACCTGGCCTCCACAGTGACCTGGCCTTTTGTTAGTTCGAGAAGTGTGTCATGCTGATACCCCGGAGGATTATTGATCACGAGGTTCTCGATACCAAGTCCGCCTCGCAGGATTGAGAGGTCTACTTCGCTAACGCTGACTCCGACATTAAGAGCCTTGGTCGCCGCTGTTTCGATAGCCACTCCGAGGGCGTTATTGGCAAAGAGACTAACCGCCACGACAATAATGACGATTAGAATCACGATTGCCGACAGAATGATAGACAGTGTTTTGCGCAGCCTTTTCATTTCTCGGGCCTTTTCCTCTGTCCAACTCTCATCTGTCGGCTTTTTCAGCCGGGTCCTTAACTCGCCCCGGTAGCATTTGCAGTCGGCAAGTAGCTGGCACAGAACATCTTAGAAGCTATATCCGAGTCCCACGAAATACTTTACATCGGTCTTGTGAGAGCCAACGGCCGGCGTCTCGTCATAGTTGAAGATAGTCTTGAAATTTGCGAAGAAACTACTGCTGAAGTCTGTCCGGATTCCAGCCGAGGATGTGAGAAAGTAGTCGGAGAACTTGTCTAAGGCTGGATAATACGTCAGATCATGCGTCAACTTCGTGTTCTTGGTCAGCGTCTTGTCGAAGTTGTAGCCAAGCTGAATAGACAATTCGCTGTTACTCTTGGTCTGGTTGTCAAACTTCTCATAAAGAGAGGCCAGACCAAGCTCGGTCGAAAAATTCATGTTTTCTGACTCGATCCACTGATAGCCGCCTCCGCCACCGACGATGACTCGCCGGTCCAACTGGGAGACGGCATCCTTCTCATATCGCCCGTCCGCGTAGGCGTACTTCTTCTTGCTGAAGAAGTAGTCGTACTTGCCTTTTGCCCGCCACCAGTCTTCAATAGTCTCGTCTGCTCCCGTGACTCTGTCCTCCTGCTCACCCTTGGCGTAGTCGGCGCTGATCTGGGTGCGGTCCTTTTCGGTGCGCTTGGTCATGTTGGCACTGGCGCTGATGTTCTCGGTTTTGGTGTTGCCGTGCGTGGATGTGAGCCCGGCTGAAATACTTCCTGTCCACTTCGGCGCCGGCTTTATCGGAGGATTTATCGAGACGATATCGGCGACAGCGAATTCCTGTGCCTTCAGGGCTTCGGTACCTTCGACGCCGAATCGCCCGGGCTCAGAGCTCAAGACTTTCTGCTTGAAGCCAGTGCTGTCTTTGAGATTGACTTCTATTGCCTCGTCGCTGCTGAGAGTCTGGATCTCAGAGAGGTTAACCGTCACCTCGCCGGCTACATCGGATTTGAAAACCAGTTTGCCGTCCAGGAGGTGAACAATCTTGCCTGTGAGGTGGTCTCCGTTCTTGAAAAGCACTTCGTCTCCATTGGTCGACTGGACAAACAGCACCACACATGCCAATACTATCAGCGTTTGAGATCGCATCGTAGTCTCCTTTCATATCAGACTATCAAAGTACCAAATCAGCATCTTGACTTTCAGCAAACACAAATCTCAACTCTCAGCGGCAGCTTTGTAGAGGTGAACATCTCGCTGCGGGAACGGGATTGACACGTCTTCGGCGTCAAATCGTTCCTTGACAGCCCGAGTGACATCCCAGTAAACCGTCCAGTAATCATCGGTCTTGACCCACGGCCGGCAGACAAAGTTGACCGATGAGTCGCCGAGCTGGTGAAGCCTAACTATGGGCGCGGGGTCTTTCAGAACCAAGTCATGTTTCGACAGGATGTCTTCGAGGATTCCCGCCGCCTTTGAAATATCATCGCTGTAGCTGATTCCGAAGAGCATGTCCACTCTTCGCGTACTGCTGCCGGTAACGTTGGTAATGACTCCGCCCCAGATTTCGCCGTTCGGTACGATCACTATCTGATTGTCGAAGGTCTTGATCGTGGTCGAGACGAGGTTCATGGAATCCACCTTTCCCTTAACACCAGCCGCCTCGATGACATTTCCCACGTCATAGGGTCGGTACATGAGTATCATCAGTCCTGAGGCGAAATTACTCAGTGTCCCCTGCAGGGCGAAGCCAAGTATAAATCCCGCAACTCCCAGGCCGGCCACAAATGGCGTAATGTCAATGTCCAACATAGACAGCGCGACAATTATGCCGACCAGCATTACAGCTTTTCGCGTTGTGGTTACGAAGAACTCTTTCAGCAGGTCAGAGAATTTTTTCGATCCCGAAACCGTCTTGTGAACCAGCTTGCCCGCGGCATTTGCGAGCATATAGAAGACGATCAACGTTATCAGGAAGAAGGCTATGTTCTTGAGCCATCGCAGACCACCTTCGGTGGATTTGAGCCAGCCCCAGACAATGATGCGAAAGGCGCTGACGTCTTTGACGTGCTGGACTGCCAGGCCCAATCCTGAAGCTGCCGCCACATACTG
>LJTR01000062.1 GCA_001303465.1 Phycisphaerae bacterium SG8_4 | reverse complement strand
AATTGTGATATTGATCGGGCGTCTTATCTGCTCATCAAGGGCTTTTTCCAGGCTCACCGTTATCTCGTGGGCAGTAGTTACATTCAGGTCCGGGTCGACGAGGATGTGCAGATCGAGAAAGACTTCTCTGCCAACCGTGCGGGTCCGCAGTTTGTGCCATTGGCGTATGGAAGGGTTTGAGCCGATTATTTGTTTTATGTGTTCGATCGTTTCCTGATCTACGGCACTTTCGGCCAGCTCGCGCAGGCAGTCGCCGATTACCTTAACGCCGACCCAGATGATCATCAGGCCGACGGCGATGGCGGCGACCTGGTCGCCGTGACCGAAATCGAATCGCAGTGTTGTCACGCCTATCACGACCGCCACCGAACTCAACGCATCGCTGCGGTGATGCCAGGCATTGGCATAAAGTGCGGGGCTCTGAGATCGAATCGCAATCTTCTGCGTGGCCCTGTACAGCCACTCCTTGGCTCCAATCGATATTATCGCAGCTATCAGCACTTCGATCCGAGGGGCGGTGACTTCATCTCGTGCGATGGCCATCGTGGCGTAGTAGATCATCGCTCCGCCCACAGAGATCAAGATCACTGCAACCAGCCCGGCGGCAAGGGTCTCCGCTCGCCCGTGGCCGTAGGGGTGACTAGGGTCCGGTTCCTTTGAGCCCAGACGCACACCCAAAAGCACAACTGCGTCGGTGACCAGGTCGGAAAGCGAGTGTATACCGTCGGCTACGAGGGCCAGCGAAGCTGCGAGCAATCCGATAGCGATCTTGGCGATTGCCAGAGCGATATTTATCGCCATCCCAAGATACGTAATGGACTTGATCTGCCTTGCGGGGGCTTCTTGTTTGCTCTGGCGTGTCACTACATCAGCCCAACACTTTCATGCGTATCTTTGCTACCGCGCTGAGATAATCCCGGGTGGCGCGGGGGTCCTTCGCCTCGACGATTGCCCGCATCACCGGTTCGGTGTTGCTGGTTCTCAGATGAAGCCACCCATCATCGAAGTCGAATCGACAGCCGTCTGTGGCGTCGAGCTTTGCTTCGGGGAAGGTCTTCTTCGCCAAATCCAGGATTTGCTGTGCATGGTTCTGTTCTGCGGGGAATTTCTCCTTGGTCATGTAGTAGCCGCCGATTTCACCGACCAGTTGGCTCACTGTCTTTCCGGTCTCAGTCATGAGCTGCAGGACAAGGGCGATCCCCACGAGGCTGTTGCGGACCGGCCCAACCCGCAAGTCTATCACACCGCCGTTGCCTTCACCGCCGATGATGCAGTCGTGCTCGAACATGGCCGCCGCGACGTTCGCCTCGCCGACAGCGGTTCGAATAACCTGGCCGCCGGCTTTCTCGGCTATGTCGTCGATCATCCGCGAAGTCGAGAGATTTGCCGCGGCCTTTCCCGTGCTCTTGCTGAAAACGTTCTTGGCGGCTAGGGCGAGCGTGTATTCTTCGCCGAGGTACGTGCCGTTCTCATCGACAATGGCTAATCTGTCGGCATCGGGGTCCAGGGCAAGGCCGATGTCCGCTCCCTCGGCTTGTACAATCTCGCAGAGCCCCGTCAGGTTTTCGGCGATGGGCTCTGGTTTGTGGGCGAACAGGCCCGTGGGCTCATCGTTTATCGCAACGATCTCGCAGCCAAACTCGGCTAGCAGCTTCTTCGTTACGCGCCCGCCTGCTCCGTTGACGCTGTCGAGGACAACCTTATATGCTTTGGCTGCGATGGGTTTTTTGTCCACAATTGCCAGAATCTTGCCGATGTGGGCGGCGTCCGTCTGATCGCTGAAAGTCAGCCTGCCGCAACTAACCGAACCTGCAAGTGCGAAGTTCTTGTCGAAGAATCGCTTCCTGATCTGCTCTGCCTGTGAAGGTGGTGGAGCGACGCCGTTGTCGAGCAGGAGCTTTATGCCGTTATACTCAACCGGATTGTGCGAGGCGGTTATCACCACGCCGCCCGCGCAGCCGATCTGGCGCAACATTACGCTCGCGCCTGGAGTAGTCACGATCCCCAGATCGACCACGTCGATTCCAACGGCGCACAATCCCGAGGCCACCGCCGAGGCGAGCATCTGTCCGCTGGGACGCGAATCCCTGCCGACGCACACCGACAGCTTCTCTTTCTCTGAGCAGTGCATGTCTTTGAGAAATGTGCCGAACGCGCAACCGTACTCGGCGGCGATAGGTGCGCTGAGATTCTCGCCAATAACACCTCGCATCCCGCTTACACTTATTATCAACTGCTCAGCCACAGTGAAACCTCCGTCTGGCAACCAAGCCGCTACCGAGAATCAATCCAGCGTACAGACGTAAATCTCGTTCACGAAATCAAGCTTGCCGAGTTCATCGATCGCCTCGGCGTCGGGTTCCTTGTCCAGGCTGACGGCCAGCATGGCTTTCTGCTCGTCGAGCTTCTGTCCGACGCCCATGGTGCAGATGTTGATTCCATGCTTGCCGCAGACGGTTCCGACCGAGCCTATGACGCCGGGTTTATCATCATTAAAAATAACCAGCACGCTGCCTTGCGGTGTTACTTCAATGTTAAAGCCGTCAATCTCAATGATCCGCAAAAGGCTGCCGCCGAATACCGAGCCTGCCACGGTGCGCGTGACTTTGTCGGTAACGACCTTTGCGCTGAAGCTCGATGCGACGTCCTTTGCCTCGGTGTTCTTCATCTCGTCTATACTTATGCCGCGCTCCTTGGCGAGTACCGGCGTGTTGACCATGTTCAGCGGCATATCGAAATGCTTCTGCAACAAGCCGATCGAAAAGTTGAGCGTCACCGACTCAACGGCCAGTTCGGCGATGGACCCGCGGTACTGGACCTGGATTTCCTTGATATGGCCCGGAGCGATAGTGCTGACAACCGAGCCGATCCGCCGGGCGAGCCTGGCATATTGACTCACAATTGCCGGCACCGCGCCCGATGTCGACGGCGCGTTTAGTGCGTTCTTGACCGGGCCGCCCTTGATGGCGTCGACAAGGATCTGAGCGGCCTCGACGGCAACTTCGATTTGAGCTTCCTCTGTGCTCGCGCCTAAGTGCGGCGTGGCGATGCAGTCCTCGAATTCGGCAAAACGCGTATTCTCCGGCGGCTCCTTGGGAAAAACATCAAGAGCGGCCCCGGCGATGCGATTGGCCGCAAGTGCATTGTAAAGCGCATCTTCATTGATTATTCCGCCTCGCGCGCAGTTGATCAATCGCACGGTGGGTTTCATCATCTCAAGCTGCTCGGCGTCGATCATGTTCAGCGTCTGATCATTCCTCGGCACGTGAACGCTGATAAAGTCAGCCTCCTTGAGAATCCTGTCGAGATCCTCGGTTACTTCGACCCCGGCTTTCTCCGCATCGGTCGGTGCTGCAAAGGGATCGTAGCCCAAGATCTTCATGTTGAACCCTTTTGCCATCTGCGCGACAGCCATGCCGATCCTGCCGAGACCTATCAGGCCGAGGACCTTGTTGTTCAACTGGTTGCCCATGTACTTCTTTCTGTCCCACGCACCGCCCTTAAGGCTGTTGCAGGCCGGGACAACATTGCGGCTCATAGCCAGTATCAAGGCCATCGTATGCTCGGCGGCGCTGAGGGTATTGCCGCCGGGGGTGTTCATGACTATTATGCCCTTTCGGGTGGCTTCCGGGATGTCGATGTTGTCGACGCCGACGCCGGCCCTGGCTATTGCCTTGAGCTTTCCGGGATTGGCGAGGATTTCTGCGGTGACTTTGGTGCCGCTTCGTATGATCAGCCCGTCGTGCTCGCCGATTATCCGGGCCAGCTCGTCTTTGTCTATGCCGGTCTTGACGACGGCCTCGACGCCGTCCATGGAATTGAGCAGGTCAATCCCCTCCTGTGCAAGCTTGTCCGTGATGAGTACTTTTATCATTGTCCGACTCCATATGGTTCTTATCTGGCGATGTTCAAAACCGATATTGTAGCGGCAGTCGCGAGAAGTGCAAGCGCCGATGGCGTGCACTTCCGGCAAAAAAGGCATTTTGGGCGCAAACGGCATGTCCTCAGGACGCGTACATTTCGTCGGCGGTGACGAGGAAGAACCCTGGAATCCACCCGTGGTAATTGTCGTCTATTGACATCTTTCTTTCTTCGGCCGGCACTGCCCAGCCGGTATAGACCTTGCGGACCCATCCGTCGGGTGTTACGTTACCTTCTACGAACTGCCAGCCTTTCCGGATAAAACTTCTGTACCGGTCAACAATCCACCCTTTTCGCACCGCCTCGTGAATACCGGCGACGCACATGCCGGTGCCGGACGTTTCTTCCGGCGTACTGTCGTTGTCGACCAGGACGCGCAGACCTCCGTTGGGACCCTGCGCTTTGGCCACGCCGTCGGCCAGGATCGCCAGGTCGGAGGCGATCTCGCTGAAGGCCTCGTGCTCTCTCGGCAGGTGCCGCAGCGCTGCAGTCAAAGCCCACATCAGCCAGCCGGAGGCCCGACACCAGCACGTCGGTCCCAAACCTGATGGATACAGTGCCGTCCTGACCAGGCCGGTTTTGCGATCCAGAAAGGCGTCGGTGTACGCGCGGATCTGATAGAGGGCCTGCCTGCGATATACGATCCCGACCTTTTCGTCCAGAAGCGAGGCTATCATCAGGGCGCGGACGGCAAAGAAGGCAACGTCCGGAATAGCAAACTCGGCAAATCTCACGTCATCGTGAGCGACAAGACCATGGCTGTCGCGCGGTGAGACATGGAGGACTGCCTCGGCTACGTCCAGGCACACTTGGCGCGCTCTCGGGTCCAAAGTATGTTGATATAGCTTGTGGCAGGCAAAGGCCAGACCGAAGAAACCTGCATATGTGGTGAAAGGCAACAAGCCCGATCGTATCACCCGCGAGCGGGCTCCACCATAGCTCTTAAGAAACTCCTCATCTGTCAGTTTTCGATCGTGTTCCAAATGGTACTCAAACCATGACCGTGCAAAATCAAGTGCTTCGGGCACGCCGCGTTTACTCCACCTCAAAAGTCCCTCGATGCGGAAGGTCCCATTCCAGTCGGTGTCCAGCGATTGGGGCTTGTCGCTGAGTGTCCTGTGCAGTACGGCGGCGACGATTGTCGGTACGTTCGGCTTGAGCCTGGTTCGAATCTCGTCAATGGTCAACTGGCCCTGCGGCGACTGCGTTCCAGACGGTGGTTCGCTGCCCGACAGATGCCCGGCGCCGAAAGATCCGACGCCCACTGCAGCCATTGTCCTGAGGAAACCTCGTCGTTTCATATCCACATAATCCCCCGATTCAATTCGGTCGCGTGATGAAAAAACACTATCAATCATATCACGCTAAATATCTGCTTGTATCAGATCGGCTGACTTTATGTCAAGTGCAAGTTGCATCAGATGTTGCATCAGATGCGAAAAGGGGGCCATACCGAACTGGTCGGTATGGGCCCCGGACTGATGTAGATCCATGCTATCCGCAAACTAATTGTTGACCGATTGGGTTGGTTCAAACAGAAGCTACTTTATCAGCCGAATGTCGTCAAAGTACATCGTACCTGCACCACCGGCCGCAGGGCTGCCCTTAGTGCCAAAGCCGATGCTGACAATGTCGACATTGGTAAGATCCACGCCAAGCCCGCCAAAGGCGGACAGCTCAATGATCCACTCGGTCCATCCATCAGTCTGCGTTGCAGCAGGGTCATCGTGATAGACTGCCGCGGTGTCGCCGGCAGCGACAAACATCCGTTCGGCAGCATTGGCCGGATCGCCATTGAACCACAGGGATAACTTAGCAACTCCTTGCTCGGTCCAATCGCGAGGATGAACCAACGTTAGCGTTGCCTCGGAGGTCTTGAGGTTGTTATCGTATCTGTAAATAAGCGACTGTTCGCCGCCATGAACGATTGTTCGCTCGGCATAGGGCGGCAGATCATTGCCGACGATCGCTCCGTTTGTTGTGGTTCCGAAGCCGTCTATCCATTTGTCGAATATTCTGTTGCTCGTGGCATCGGGCGGATCAATGTCATTGTAAGACTCAAAATCGTCCACTGCGATGAAGTCGGCGATCGTGAAACTCCATGCCAATCCCTTCACTGTTTTGTCCGGATATACCGCGTCTACGCGCCAGTGGTAGGTTGTTGCCAGATCAAGCCCGCCTGGGTCGTAGCTCTCCGAACCGAGCGCCTTGTTGCCCACGTACTCGGGTGATGATGGCCCAGCATTCTTCACGGCATCGGCATCGGTGCCGAAGTACAGTTCGCTCGAAGCCGCATTGTCGGCCGCTGTCCAACTGAGAGTCGCTGCAATCTGCACATCTGCGGCACCATTGGCCGGCTGTGGATTGGCAATCGCGCCGGCAGTTGCGAAACTCCAGATTTCGCCTTTGTGTGTTTGAGAACTATCAAACTCATCGACTCGCCAGTAGTAGATCTTCTCGGCTTCGAGGGAGGCAGGCTTAAACGATGTATTGGCTTGAGGCAGACCACCCGCGGCGTTTTCGACGGCATCGTAGTCGTCACCGAGATACACGGTGTGCAGCACCGCGGCGAAACCCGCTGTCCAGCTAAGCTCTGAGTCCAGCTCCAGCGAGTCGGCGCCGTCGGCTGGAACAGGGTCGTGGGCAGTCTCCGGAGCGAGCGAGAAGCTCCAGATGTCACCTTGCCACGGACTGTTTGGGTCGGCGTCGTTGACTTCGTCGATTCGCCAGTAATAGGTTGTCCCGGGAACAAGACCGTCCGGAAAGGGGAATCCGGGGAAGCCTGCTGTGGCAAATGCCGCGGACTGGTTGCCCACAAACACAGCTTCGGCTCCGCTGCTCACATCGTCCAGGTTATCACCGAGGTACACATCATGTGATACCGCCTTATCTCCCGGTTTCCACGTGAGATTCACCCACGTGTCGGGATGTACGGCGCCGTCGGCCGGGTCCGGCCTGGCAGCCTTTTGCCGGGACCCTGGGCCCGGTCCAATTCCGGGGACATAATCTCCTTCGTAGACATTGACAAAATCCAGCCACAATGTGGCGTCACTGGCGGCACACCATATCTCAAGTTTGACGTTCTCGGTCAGGGCTTCTGTTTGGTAATTGTACTCGGCCCACTCGGTTGTCAACTCAAACTCCGTGGCTCCCCAGGCGTTGATGGAGTTGTCCGTTGCTTTCAGCGCTACCGTAAGCGGACGCGGTTCTTCAGCCTTGGCCCAGAAGCTGACAGTGTAGTTCTTGGAAGTGTCCAGGATTATTGGGCTGTTGGCCACAATGAAATACCAATCGGTGCCTCCCAATGGATGAATCCGAAGGCTTCTTGAACCGTCAACGAAATCGGTTTCGTCAATTTCAGCGTTGCTGTTCAGGCCGGCTTCCCAACCCCAGGTCCACCACCCCTCGTAGGCCGCGTCCTCGAAGATCACTTCATCTTCTTCAAAACTCTGGTTCTGCAGCAGATTTTCGACTTGTGCATGGGTGGCCGGAGGCAACGCGGCTATCACCCAAACCAGGCAGGTCAGATAGATCAATCTTCTACTCATGGCAATCCTCCTTAGATATAGAACAGTTTACAATGATTTCGGTATATAGAGATTCTGTTTGCCGGGATTGTTGTTTGCGATTTGAAGCTACCTCCTTTCTTCCTATGCCGCGCACGTGCGATCAGCCACGATGGCAAGAGCCTGGGCTGCACCATTTCACCGTGTCCAAAGGGGCGGAATCTAAACGTGCAGCCCTGTTTATACCAGATTGGCCGGGTTTTCGTCAAGGACAATCTCCGACGAAAGAACGCCTGTGCCGTTCAGCCTGGGCGGTGGCGGATGGTGCGAGAGATGAACAGCACGTCATTTTCGAGCAAAGATATCAGTTTTGAGCAGCTACAGCCCGTGCGAGTGTTACGGCCCAACCGGAAGCGATAATGACGACCAGGGCCAGGATCATATACCTGATCTTGATCTCTGTGAAGAAGCGAGTGATGAACTCGAAGTATACCCCGAAGACAGCTACGAAGAAAGCTAAGCCACCTGCCAGAACGGCGGCGCAGTAGAGAAGGGCGGCGGCAGGCTGAACATGAAAGGCCTCGGCGAGATTGCCCTGGGCGAAGGCGAGTGTTGCCGTGGTCATTCCGCAACTCGGGCACGGCAGATTGGTTCTTTGCTTGAATCCGCAGTAGCCGAGATGTCGGCCCAAGTCGATTTGGAAGTGCCCAATCAGTGCGAAGGCGACGAAGTACACCAAAACCGCCAGGCAGACGATTGCCGCTATGAGCCGCTGGCGAACTGATGCCGCGCGGAAGATTTTCGTTCCATTTACCTGTTGGCTTGTGTGCATAACTACGTTAAAATAGAGCAACGTAACAGTTGTGTCAAGGTCACTGAGCGGGTAGAGAAGATATGGCATTAGAGCAGAGAGATTTGAGCATGATGCTGGAGACGGCTATCGTGGCGGCGCGCCTGGCGGGTCAACGGGCGATGGAAGAGATAAACTACACCAAGATTTCTGTCAAGGGCGGAACCGAGTTGGTCACCCGGGCCGACAGGCAGTGCCAGGGGATAATCATCGACCGCATCAAAGAAACCTATCCCGACCATGGATTCATCGCCGAGGAAAGCGATGAGGGCAAAATATTCAAGCAGGTTCCGCGCGGTCGGGATGGACTCTGGTGGATAATTGATCCGATAGACGGAACTAACAATTTCGCACACCAGATGCTGTTCTTCACCGTAAGTATCGCAGTGATGTGTGAGGGCGAGCCGATTGTCGGCGTGATCTTCGAGCCGGCCACAGATTCGATGTTCACCGCCGTCAAGGGCACAGATGCCCAGCTCAATGGCAGGCGGATAGAAGCCAGCGAAGAGGCAATGGACAAATTCGCAAGCATTGGCCTGGAAAGCCATTTTGAGAACGGAGCACCCGGCTGGGCCTGTGAAATAATGACACGGACGAGATTTCGCAATCTGGGCACGACCGCGCTTCAATTGGCATACGTAGCAAAGGGGAGCATGGTGGCGACGATCGCCAACACTCCGAAGTTGTGGGATATAGCGGCTGGGGTCGTAATCAATCAGGCGGCAGGCTCTGTGGTCACCGATTGGCAGGGCGGCAAGATCTTCCCAGTCGATCTGGATAGCTACGACGGGCATAAGTACCAGGTGATTGTAGCAAACAAGAAAGTGCACCCCGAAGTGGTAGAACTGCTGAGGGATTGACAATCAATAGTCAATAGTCGATAGTCAATAATCCACAGTCCCTTACCTCGGGTCCGGAACCGGATGCAGGGCGAGGATTTTCACTTTGTCGTCAGGGGATTTCACCTGGCTTCTATCGAGTATGGCCACGACTCTTTTCTGCGGGCCGTCGGTGCCGATTCTAACCAGGATATACGCCGTAAAGACATCGCTTCGCACGGTGGCGAGATTGCTGAGCCGGCAGAAGATCACGTCTCGTTCTTCGAAGTCGTTCGTTGCCCCGTCACCGGGCGTTAGATCCGGAAATCGTTCGAGATCGACCGACACGTGCGCGGGGTCATCGGCGTAGTAGCGCATCTCAGGGACATGCAACAATTCGCCCGTGCTCTCAAATGCGCCGGCCACTGTGTCCCTGTAGGCAACTACCGCCTGTGCGATCTCAGGCTGCATCCAAGGCAGTTGGCCAATCACGTACCAAGGGGCGGTGTTGACATTCACCCGCCCCTTTATTCTGGTCTCTTGCTGCGGATGGCCATGATCTGTCGGATCGATGACGGTCAGATACTGAAAGAGATCTCTGGCTGCGGGATTGCGCAGATCGAGCCGGACGAACTCTTCGCGAGGCTCTGTGGAGAGCTTTATCCCGATCATATCATTTGGGTCGGTGCTTGGGGCCACCGTCAACGCCCTTGCTATATCGCCGACGCAGATAAAATCGCCCTCGGAGCTTGCGAGATTATAGTTCCTCTTTGCTGCGGTCAATCCGTTGCCGGTGCCCAGAGTATTGTTCGCACTCTCAAAATCCTGGTACACTATGTTCCAGTCATCGTCCGGGCGAGCATAAGACTGCGTGACGTTCTTGGATGTGCTCCAGTCGAACCAGGCATCGTCTGTCTGCTGCTTGTCAAGATAGAGCTCCGAAGTCTGCACTCTTCTCATAAGGTAAAAGTCGTATCTTTCGTCCAGGACGTATTCGGGCGGATCCGAATCCGCCACCTGAACATATTTTGCCAGCACGAGATTGGGATCTTCTCGACCGCCGCCGATCGACATCAGAGCCGAAACTCCAAACTCGCTCGACGCGGCAGAGCCGCTGGTGATCACAAATCGGCTGCCGTCTGCTATGACGTTGCCGGCCAGGCTTATCGTGCTTACGATTGCATTGCTCGGATCTCGCAGCTCCAACCTGAAGTCACTGAGAGGAATGTCGGTATCGAACGGGTTATAGAGTTCGACTGCAAAATGGTTGTTTGCCGAAATATCGGCATTCGTCTCGCTGATATTGATCGCTATCTCGCTTATAAACGGCTGGGCTTCGAAGCCGTAATATCTCTGCGAACCGTTGGACAGGACCGTTACCCTCTCATCTTGATCGCGAAGATCGACAATATTGACCGCCAACTGGGCGGCCACTCTCTCGGCACGCAGAGTGTTAGGATCGTTCTCTAGAAGCACTCTTCTTATCACGGCATGCAGCGCATCGGCATCTGCGAGATTGACATTAACCATTTTTCCGTCATTAAGGATCGATCCGGCGGGATTGATAATCCGGTCCATATTGTACGTGGTGGCAATGTGGCGATACGCATAGTTCGGATCGAAGGCATCCTGCGCTCGTCTTGACCACCGCGCAAGGTTTCTGGCATCGTCAGCTGGGCGAAGGGAAGCATTTTGATTTCTGGAGGACACAATCGGAGTTGTCAGGGCGGGATTACGAAACTCACCGCCCCAAGCCTCCAGTCTTGTGTCGATGTCAGGATGATTCAAAAGAAATCTGTAACGAAGCTCGAGTTCATCGGACATGTCAAAGGGTGTGTACGGCATGTTAGGCTCGCCATAACGCCAGGTGACACTCTCTTCATAGGCACGCAGGTTCAGCGGGTCGACGCCGCGGCCGGAGCTGGCTCTTTCTGTGAGCAGATCCCTTTCTTCGCCGACCGCATGGGGCAGACCCGGTCGGCCTGCCAGGGCCAGAAAACCTATCTGTGATTGTCTCGATCCGCCAACGTCCCGCGCGGGCGCATTGGGGTCACTCATCTCGAGCTTGAACGCCGTGTTGGCATTTAGCATCGCTGCGTTGTCAATGATCCTGACGGCCGCATAAAAAGGTTTGCCTTTGCTGCTGCTTATGTCCGGTACGATTTCCCACTGTGAATCGCCCACTCCGTCACCGTCGGCGTCGGCGATCACCGCCTGGCCTATAACGGCGGGGTCCTGATAGTCGGGAACAATGGCAGCCTGCAATCCGAGATTCGGATCCGACGCAGAATAGAGCTGACTTATCTGCCGCCAGTAATAATTGCCGCCCGATTCGTAGGGCTCGAGAGACGCCAGCCAGAGGTTGTTGACGTCGGGGTAGTCGTAGTACTCTTCGGTTAGAGCCGGCAGACTGTTTGGGTCGGCCAAGCTGTTCGGATCTATCATGCCCGGGACATCAAGGACCAGCTCTCGCGATACCTTTGCCACAACCGTTTCGATCGCGAGGTTCAGAGACTTGTTCTCGGATATAGCCGATGTCGCCATCTTATCCACTCGGGAAACCATGACGAACAAGACGCCGATAATGGCCAGTAGACTGGTCAGGACCACCGTCAGGATAAGAGCCGAACCATCGCGAAGCGATTTGCTCAGAATGTATCTTCTTGCTGATTCCATCGGTAACAAGCTAATCATCCAAATAGACAATATGCGTGAAAGTCTGGCCTTCCTTGATGACGCCTCGGGAGTCGTACAGTGTAAAAGTAAATTTCAGCGCGCGTCCGAGTCCTGGGATTACACTGAAGTGTTCCCTATCCACCTGGTCTCTCGGATAGTCGACATTGCGGATGACCACGCCTCCGTAGGGAGGATACGGATACAAGACTCCGGGGACGGCCTCAGGTTCGAGCGCGGCGCCACCGCTGGCGAGGAGAAAATCGGTGTCCGCCAGACTGCCGTCACCGTCAGGATCGACCTCCGGTACCCACCGTTGCTGGGCATCGTACCAGCTCTGAATCTTGAACTCGGCGACACCCTCGCACAACAGCATGTGAATCGAATCCGGATCCGCCGGGTCGATTACAGAGCCCCAGACACTTTCACTGACGGTCGGGGTGCCGAATCTGATGCCGGTGATAACCGACAGCATATTCCTCTTGTTGTCGTACGGTATCTGCTTCCACTGCTCCAGCGACATATTGTCGTACTCATAGCGGTTGTTCCACTCGTACCACTGGCTGTCGGTGAAGCTGTTCGGATCGAGGAAATTCGCCAGAGTCTCGTCGGCCGTCATTATGTGCTGGTTTCTCGCAAGGATTCGCTCTTGGGCCTTTTGACCGTCTACTTTGATCGGAGGTTGGCCTCCGATAGCGGCAGGCTTCTTGGCAAGCATATAGCATATTCGCGCTGTATTGCCACGGATTGTCGGGTCGGATCCATGAGATTGGAAATCGCCGTCGGCAAAGAACATTACCCGATCGAATCGCTCGTATCCGTCAAGGTCATGGTCCTTATTGTCGCCGGCGCTCACGGGCTTGGCTACCCAGGCCATGAAGATTTCGCCGCTTTTGTTCAGACCCCTGAAATCGGTGTTGAGCTGGTCGGTGATGGCCCGCACTTTCCGCATGATCTCGGCGTGCGCCAAGGCAGTGCGATGAGCATTGATGCTGACTCGGAAAATCACGCTCGCAAAGCCCATGACCATTGCAAGGATTCCCATGGCCACTAGCAGCTCAATCAGGGTAAAACCAGTATTAGTTCGTAGTCTGCAGTTCATAGTCCGTT
>LJTR01000061.1 GCA_001303465.1 Phycisphaerae bacterium SG8_4 | reverse complement strand
GGCGGCTCGATCCGACAGCCGGCAAGCTTCTGCGGGGTGGTGGGCCTAAAGCCCACGTACGGCAGGGTCTCTCGATTCGGGCTTGTCGCTTACGGTTCGAGCCTGGACCAGATCGGGCCGATCACACGGACTGTCACCGACACCGCTTTGATGATGAATGTCATCGCAGGGCACGATCCGGCTGACAGCACGAGCGCCGACGATGCTGCGGCTGCGGCCTGTGACTATCTCGAAAAGCTCGATGAGCCTGTGGAGAAATTGAAAATCGCGATTGTGCCGGAGTACACGGCCGGCGCGGATGAATCGGTGCGAAGGGCGCTGAGCGAGGCGATAGAGGTATACAGGAAGCTGGGTGCCGAAATCACTCAGATAGATATGCCTCACCTTGATTACGCCACGGCGGCCTATTACGTGATTGCGACCGCTGAGGCATCAAGCAATCTCGCCCGCTATGACGGGGTTCACTACGGCCATCGGACGCAAGAACCGAAGGATTATGTCGAGGTCTACTCAAAATCTCGCGCCGAGGCGTTTGGCCAGGAGGTCAAGAGGCGGATCATGCTCGGCACTTACGCATTGTCCAGCGGCTACTACGACGCCTATTATCTGAAGGCTCTGAGGGTCAGGAATCTGATACGTGGTGGTTTCGCCGGCGCTTTTGAGAAATGCGACTGCATTATGATGCCCGTTGCGCCTACGACTGCTTTCAAGATCGGCGAAAAGACCGATGATCCACTGCAGATGTATCTGTCGGATATTTATACGATAGGTGCCAATTTAGCCGGAGTCCCCGGCATAAGCATCCCCTGCGGGTTCGACACCGACAAGCTGCCGATAGGCCTTCAGATACTCGCTCCGGTCTTCGCCGAAGAAAAACTGCTGCGGATCGCACGGATGTATGAGAGGGAGACCGACTGGCACAACAGAAGACCAGAGATGAGAAAGTCAATTCGTGGTTAATCAATATGGTTGAGGTCGATTATAAAGTCATTGTAGGCTTGGAGATTCACGTGCAATTGTGCACGAAGAGCAAGATGTTCTGCGGCTGCGCCGTGGAGTTCGGCGCCGAACCCAACAGCAGGGTCTGTCCGGTGTGTCTGGGCATGCCCGGGGTCCTGCCGGTCATGAACAAGCAGGCGTATGAGTATTCGGTTCTGACCGCGATGGCCCTCGACTGCCGGATACCGACGTTCACCAAGTGGGACAGAAAGAGCTATTACTATCCCGATTTGCCTAAGAATTATCAGATAAGCCAGTACGATTTGCCGCTCGGCGAGAACGGTTTTATTGAGATACCTCTCGAATCGGGCAAGACCAAAAGAATCGGAATAATAAGGGCGCACCTCGAAGAAGACGCCGGCAAGAACCTGCACACTGCGGGCAGCTTCTCGCAGGTTGATTTGAACCGGACCGGCACGCCATTGCTTGAGATTGTCACCGAGCCCGACATGAACAGCGGCGCCGAAGTGCGGGCGCTGGCGGTCGAGTTGCAGCGAATGGTCCGGTTTTTAGGTGTCTCCGAAGCCGACATGCAGAAAGGCCACATGCGTTTCGAGCCCAACATCAATCTGGCTATCACCAAAGACGGCGTCGAATATAGAACGTCCATAGTAGAGATCAAGAACCTCAACAGCTTCCGGGCGCTGGAACGAAGTGTCAACTACGAAGAGCGCAGACAGCTCGACGATTTTCTAGAGACGGGCAAGGTCATGACGATGGGCAGTAAGACCACCCGAGGCTGGGACGATGAGCGCGAAGTAAGCGTCCTTCAACGTGAGAAGGAAGAGGCCCACGATTACAGGTATTTCCCCGAGCCCGATCTTGTGCCTGTGAAATTAACGCCGCAGTGGCAGGCTGAAATTCGCGCGAATCTGTGCGAGTTACCGCTCAAGAGGCAGATGCGCTACATCGAGCAATACAAGCTGAGCGATTACGATGCAGGTGTGCTTACGGCTGAGCGTTCGACGGCCGATTTCTTCGAGCAGGTAGTTGAAGCCGGGGGAGAGCCGAAGCGGGTGTGCAATCTGCTGACGCAAACAGGCTTGAAGATAGCGAATGAAAGGGGATGCGGCGTAAGTGATCTGGGTGTCAGCGCCAAGAGCGTCGGACGCCTGGCGGCAATGGTCGAAGCCGGCAAGGTCGGCGCCGGCTCATCGGCAACGGTTTTCGAGGCAATGGCAGAGACCGGCAAGGAGCCGGAACGGTTGGCCGAAGAACTCAATCTGATCCAGAAAAGCGATGCAGATGAGCTGGAGGCCGTCGTTCAGCAGGTCCTTGCGGAAAATCCAAATGCTGTCCAGGACGTTACCGCCGGCGGCAAGAAGAGCAAGAAGGCCCGCGGTTTTCTGCTGGGCCAGGTTATGCAGAAGACAAAGGGCCAGGCAAACCCGAAAGTAGTCTCTGAAATTCTGGCCAAAAAACTCGCCTGATGTATTGTTACGACAAGAGGGACAGAGCATGAAGGTCGAAAACAGCAGCAACATAGCTAAGAAGCCGGTAGAGATCGATGGTGCGAAAGACGCAGAGATGAGATTGCTCATTTCCAAGGCCGACGGGGCGGAGAATTTTGCCATGCGGATGTTCGAATTGCAGCCCGGAGGCCATACGCCCTTGCACACCCATGCGCACGAGCACGAGGTGTTCGTCCTGGAAGGAAATGGCGTTTTTGTCTGTGAAGGTCAGCAGCACGAGTTCGGCCCCGAATACGTGATATTTGCGCCGCCGAATAAAGAGCACCGATTCAAGAACACGGGCGATTCGGTTCTGAGGATGCTCTGCCTTATTCCGGCGTCAGCCGGGTAGGGACGGCGCTTCGGCCCGGACGCCACAGGCGCCGAGCGATATCGGTCGAATCTTGGGTATTTCCGCGGCCCTGATTTTCTCATCAGGATCAGACCATCGGCCCTGCGGCCGCAAAATGCCTCTGATAGCTACTCTGTGCAGATTTGTGCGGTGTCCCAACAAAGCCAAATGGCTGCTACTGAAATGCCAGCGTCCTTTCAGGCCTTGCTTTTTGATCCGGAATGCTTAGAATAGCGGACATGTGCGAAAAGCTCAAAACCAATGAGAGGGCCTCGATTGCATGTTAGAAAGACCAGGTCAAGCTGCCGAAGACACTTCACGCAGATGGCTGAGCCGGGAAAATGGCCAAGCGGATTGGAAGGCCCGTACAGGCGACAAGAATGAGAAAGGTCTTATTGGAGCTGAGGAAAAAATTCAGATAGTGACGTTGGAGTACAATACCCTCTGTTGTAAGTAGTCAATCGAGGCAAGGTTGGCTTGTTGAAGAATTGACCAACAGTGATTGGAGGGCGTTTAATGACACTGACTTCGGAGCAAATCGCAGAAATAGAGCGACTGATAGATAGACTGAAGAAGTGGCAAAGAGGTGAGATGCCTCATGCTATTAAGGATTTTAGCCGATATATTCAACTTCTCCGGTTTGTTGAGCCACAGGCTAACATTGTGTTAATGGACTTGTCCGCTGGAATGCCAGACACAGTTCGGGTGGTTCACGTTAAGCTCCAACAGCTTCTGCTGAAGGCCTCACAGGTTGATATTCTAAAACAGGATAACACTGATGAGGCTCGCCGTGAAGATTCCAACCTTATGAGGCTTGCACGAGACCTTGTTCTGATGTTGCAGCGTGTTGCAAAAGACACAGGGCAGGGCACGCTGACGCTGAACGATGCGGAAAATGGCATAAATGATACGGAGCAAGACATAATTGAGGCTTTAGGCAGTGGGACTCTGACCGGAGAGAAGCTTGCCAAAGAGGCCGGTCATCCTTACAATTTCAAGTTCAAGAGCAGCCTTTCGGGACTCCGAAAGCGGGGGATTCTGGGCAACAAGGCACCTGGCTATTTTCTCGAGCCTGAGTACGAATTCCTTCTGAAAGAATCAGATTAGGCCAGGGACCGACGGATTGACTAAGGACGCCTCGGCCACAAGATGCCAAGAATGCCCGCGCAGAGCTGCCGGCTCGCAGGAAGTCGGCGATCAAGTCAAATCCGGCCAGATGGCACGAGATACGCGATTGCAGACGAGGGGCTGTGATAGATTCTTTAAAAGGACCCCTGCCGGAAGGAATTCGGAGGAGAAGGCAGGGGCTTGCTGACATGGGCATGCGTCTAATATTCCAGTTCCATCATCTATATAAGATGTAACGTTTTTTTTCTCCCCGGATTTCACTCGACAGGGGAGAACACACACCCTTTTTAATACAGGCGTTTGCCAGAGACAAAACGCAGGCGGAAAACTTAGAAAAAATCGCATTTTTCTCACTTTTTTTTTGAGACCCGCACTATCACGTGTATTAGTCCTTCTAATGCGCACCCTCCTTATTCGCCTAAGGACGCAAGTCCATGTCGCTCAGCCGGGTCGACATGGCCTGCTTTCAGCAGATGCGTCCTATCATATCCTGGATATTGCCGGGGCGGTGATATGGCCTGCCGGCACGAGAAATGGAGTCGAGCAAGCTACCGCGGGCGAAATATGCCCCCATTTTCTTGCTGCTCGGATTGCTGTCATTTAACAGTCTATGGCACGCACTTTTCGATTGAAAGTCCAACTGTCAAGGGGTACATTCGCGGTAGCGTTGATATCCTTGTTTTTGGAGCCAGAGGAGAAGATTCTCCGATGGGCCCGACGTTTGCGGGGCACTGACGGGGGCGGAGTCTGAGCAGATGGCGAAGCCATCTGCGATTGACTATTGACTATTGTGATTCGGAGGTCCTTCGGACGGCCGGGCTCTATGTCTTCGCACGATTGAGGATTTTTGATTTCGGCTGGCCCGATTCATCATTTTTGTTAGTGCCTGCTGATGTTAACACTTTGATTCTGTGTATTAGCAGGAAGGATTTATACCAGCAGAAGCCTTCTTTGCTGTCAAGGCAGATCTTTGGAATCGTGCAACCGTTATTGACAGGAAACATCATAATAAACGCCTTAGGCGATAGGGATGAACAAAATGTCTGAAGCAAAGTCAATCAAGATCCTATCAGCTCTTGTTGGTACCATTCTGGCCGGTTGCCAAACACACATAGCCCCGATACAGGTCAAACCAGTGGTATTTGGCCATGCTGATGAAATGGTCCGGAATGAAGACTTCATCATATTGGCAGACAGACGTGTTTTTGCTGTGATGGCATTTATGAACGCCTGTGGTTATGATGAACAAGCTGATGGAATTCCGATGCACCCAGTACGACTTCGTACTCGGGAGGCAATACAACTGAAGCTTGGAGCACATCCTGATAAGCTTGCGGAATGGAAGAGATATTACAGGAGAAAGGCTTTGCCCAGCTTCTGCTATCTGGATTATGCGCTCAGTCTTAGTGATGACTACCCGTTTGTGCCCATACGGCCTGATAGCGAACTGGGCTACCCCGTAACTTTCTCGAGGCTCGCCGACTTTCCAGACGTTCTCAACACGTTCTGGGAAAGGGTCGATTTGCAGCAGATATGGACTCAGGTCAAACCTGACTATCTTGCGGAAATACAGTCTTACGATCTTAATCACATGGCCCGACAGTTGGCATTTGTATGGGACTACTTGAGACTTGAACGCAAAGACCGTTTTACGTTCGTTTCAATACCAAATCTTCTTGATACTCACGGCCACGCTATTGGAGCACACTATGAGAACTACTATTACGCAGTGGAAAGCCCTGGTTCACATTCCCACGACTTCAATGTGCACGAATATCTCCATTCCGTTGTCAACGCCTTGGTAAATAGAAACTACAAGGCCTATCAATCGAAACTAGATGTCTATTTCAGGGCCGGCAAAAACACACCGATAGCGAAGAATTACGGAAGCCCAGCGGGCTATGCCGCTGAATGTCTTGTTAGGGCGCTTGACCACAGAATTGCCATTCTGATCACAGACAATCCAGAAACAGCTGACCGCAGAGAGAGCATTGTCAAGAGACGGACGCAAGATGGATTGCTGCTTACGGAGCCGTTTTACAGGCTCCTGGCTGATTTCGAGCAGAGTGACACAAACTTCGAGGAATTCTTACCTGAGATGTTAGATAGACTCGCCGAATATCGCGATTAGCCAATGTACCTGAAAAGCGGCTCAAATTGGACGGCGTAAAGGCTGCCACTTGGCCGCATCGTTGTGTGCCACGGTGTATAGGCGAATTCCTGGCACGCGCGAGGATAGACGTGAAGAAGACTTGTTATTGTAGGTGCCAGACAGCCTCGGCGCTTGCGCACGCTACTGACAAATGAAGCCTTTATTCAAGCGCCGTAGGGCAGAGTATCATGTGCTGGATCAAGGGGTACACAACAAGATGAAAGCGCGATGCCGTCGCCGGCGCGCCGAAGCCTGATTCGCGACGTTCGGCCCTGAGAGGTGGATTAAATGCCAAGTCAAGTGATGGGCTATTACAACGCCCGCAAAGAGAAGCTCCTGAAGGATTTTGACGGCACCTTCGCATTGATGAAAGCCTGCCTTGTGGAACGCTGCGGCCAGGAGTCCGCCAACGCGTTGCAGACAGAAGTCCGCCAGGAATATGAGAAGCTCATCCCAGAGATTCCCCGCATTAGGGCGCTGCGCGCAAGAGCGCTTAACACGTTTCTGCTCATATCCGCTCAAGAGCTCGCGACCTGCAAGGCGATGAAGAAACATGGTAAGCCCCCTGGAGAGGCATGGGAACTATGCCATATGTCACTTCGATTTGGACTTGAGGCGTTTTCGCAATGGAAGCGGTGGCTGTTGAGGCATTTCATGTTTTCTCGGCTTGTAAGGGGAGATTGTGGCAAGGCGAGCCAGGCAAAAGCAAAAGGTCCGCTTCGGCGACTTTGAGATTGAGTATCTCATTGGCGAGCGGTACGAATTTGATTTCGGTGTCAATTATCTTCAATGCAGCAATCACACCTTCGTGAAAAGGCACGGAGCAGAGAAGTTTGCTCCATACGTCTGCATGTCGGATATTGCGTTGAGCGAGGCCATGGGATGGGGTCTTATCCGTACAGAGACCCTTGCAGGCGGCTGTCCGCACTGCGATTTCCGGTTTAAGGAAGGAGCGGCAACGCAGATCTGGTCGAAAACGCCTCAAGTGCAAGAAGCGATTGAGAGGATACGCAAGAAGGACGCCGAACAATGCGCTGCGGACGGCTGAACGTTGCCGCGGAGCTTGATCGTTATGTCTTGGAGCTAAAATTGAAAAAGATAAAGCTTGCAGATAAATTCGAACTATTTGATGAATATTGGTCTCCACGGATAGTCGGCGAATTAAACGGGCAGTATGTCAAATTAGCAAAGTTCAAAGGCGAGATGGTCTGGCATTCTCATAAAGACGAAGATGAGTTTTTCCAGGTCATCAAGGGCAGTATTGTCATCCATCTAAAAGATCAGAGTGTTGCTCTCCATGAAGGTGAATGCTATATTGTGCCGAAAGGAGTCGAACACAAACCCGAAGCGGTTGAAGAAGCCAACGTCATGATGTTTGAGCCAAAAACAACTGCACATACTGGTACTACTGAAAGCGATTTGACAGTAGAATTAGAAGAGCAAGAGTGGATATAATGTAGAACGAGGGGCTTGAGCTGGACCTCGGTGACACTGGCCCACTGATCCGCGATGTTGGGAGAATAGGACAATGAGATGAAAGAGGCCATCAAGCAGCAGAATCTCGGCAATGAGTTCTATACGCCCGAGAAGTGTTATATTACTGAATTGTCCAACAGGCCTGACGACCCGGATGTATCAATTGCTCGGGCGAGAGTGGAGCCTGGAATAACAACTCGTTGGCATCGGCTTGCAGGAACCGTCGAGCGCTACTACATCGTCAGGGGCAGGGGGCGTATGGAAGTTGGGGAACTACCACCACAGGAGGTAACTGCGGGTGACGTCGTACTGATCCCGCCTATGTGTCGTCAACGCATCACCAACGTCGGCTCGGAGGATCTGGTCTTTCTGGCTATTTGCACACCTGGCTTTTCGAATGATGTTTACGAAGATATTGAGGAGAACCCAACTCAGGATGAATCGCGTGCCTGACATTCTGAGCAACTCGGACATTGTGTTTTGCTGCACTCCACAGAATGCCGGTTGACCGGCGGTATTGGCAGAACAAGCAAGTCTGATGGAAAAAGGTATGGTCGTATGGAGGAAATCCGAACCGGATGATGTAGAAGGTTGACATTTGATCTGAGTTGTCCTATACTGTTTGTGTTGGTTTTTGAGGCGGAGGCAGCCGAATGGCTGACCGATGAAATCAGGGAAGAACATGGAATCGAAACGCAATGCATGCTTTTGAGTGGTTTCATCGAGATCGATTCTGTGCCGCGTCGCCGTAGCGGGATTCCGACCAAGGCGCCGCTCAAATGTGCAGTTCTTAAGGATGGGAATGAACGATGAGCACAGGAGTGTTGCTGGTTGACAACCACGCGATAATACGCGAGGGTCTGCGTTCGCTGCTCGAGAAACAGCCGGACATGAAAGTGCTGGCCGATACTGACGAGGGCGGAAAAGCAGTTGAGCTCGTGCGGGAATTGTTGCCGGACGTAGTTGTGATGGATGTGACTATGACCGGGCTCAATGGAATCGAGGCCACGCGTCTGATCACCGCCGAGTTCCCTCAGGTCAAGGTGATCGCCCTGTCAGTACATTCGCAGAAAAGGTTTATCGCCGAGATGCTCAGTGCCGGTGCCTCGGGGTATATATTGAAGGAATGTCTGTTTGAGGAGCTTGTCCAGGCTATACAAGCCGTGGCGGTCGGCGGCAGATACCTCAGTCCCCGAATAGCCAACGTTGCCGTTGACAATCATCTCAGGCGACTGTCAACCACTGCCGATCAACCGCAGGTTCCTTGACTTGTCTCGTGCTCCATGTCGTGACGTCGACTGTTGCCGCCGACAGAGCGCGGTTGTCACTTCATCTCGCCTTTCAAATCCCGCTGCTCACGCTTGGGTTTGTTCGACTCCATTTTCCTTTATTCTAGCCACAGTCTGCCAATGAACGAAGCTGTTTTGGGTTGACTTGAAAGTTCAGGATTCGAGGATCTTGCTCTCTGTGCCCGCTAGCAGCCTCTTGATGTTTTCTCGATGTCGCAAGATGACCATCACCGGTATCGCAACCGCCGTGACAACTACGGGCCACAGGCTGCCAAACTCCCAGCCGGGCACCAGGATTATCGCCAGGATCAGGGCAAGCGGAAAAACGACCGATGCGGCAATCGAAGCAAGAGAGACATAGCGCCACGTCAAAACGACTGCCACCCAGGTCACCGCGAATACCGCGGCGCAGACTGTAAAATACGGCCAAAGGCCCAGCCCTACGCCAAAGCTGGTTGCCACTCCTTTGCCCCCTTTAAATTTCACATATATAGGGAAGATATGACCGGCGATGGCGGCGCAGCCGACCGCTAGCCATAACCAGAGCAGGGCGACTTCTTCGCCCTGTGAGTGAGCGGACGCGGCTTTGGCCAGGGGCAGGGTCGCGAGCATCGGGGCCAGGCCTTTCAGCACGTCTAAGACAAAACAGAAATAGGCCCATCTTCTGCCGAGGGCGCGCGAGACATTGGTTGCACCGATATTGCCCGAACCGATCGCACGCAAATCCTTGCCGTGGGCTCTGGCTATCAGCAACCCGAACGGTATCGATCCAAGCAGATATGCCCCGACTATAGCGAGCGGGAAAAGTCTGTACGTCATTTTCGCCCTTTCCTCTCCAATATGGATTCATAAAGCTCATTCAACTGCCCGGCGGCTCGGCGGATAGAAACACTGTCTTTGAGATTATCCTTGGCAATCGCCTGCGAGGCATCCCGGATGTTGTCCGTGTCGGTGAAATGAGCGACCGCCTCAGCAAGTGAGTTGGTGTCCTCGGGGGTTTCGATCACCTTGCCGTGCCGGTCCTTAACAAAAAGATCGGTCGCGCCGTTGAAGCGGGTCGTTATCACCGGTTTGCCCGCCGCGAGGGCCTCGAGAATAAACCTGCTGGAAGGATCGTAAAAAGTAGGCAGCGCCGCAACGTCGACTATCGACAGGACGTTCTGAATATGAGTGACAGTGCCTAGGAAGACGACTCTTCTGCCTGCCTTAGGTGCGTCAAGTTTCTGTGCGAGTTCCGCGTATTTGAGTCTCTTGCCGCTTCCAACGACAATCAAATAACCTTTGCGGTGCGCTTCGTGACGCGCTGCCACAGATATTGCTCTGATCAGAGGCGCCAATCCTTTTAGTCGGAAATTATTTGCCACGAACAAAAACAGAACCGGTTTGTCGGATTCCTTGACGCGCAGTTTAGCCAATACCTCTGCGCGGAGTCTGTCGGCCTGATTTGTGTTGATCGGCCTGTCGGTCTTGATGCCGTTTGGAATGGTCACTATTCGCCGCTGGTCGGTGCCGTATCGTTGTTTGAACTGCTCGGCGACGTATCTCGAAAGGGCGGCGATGACCGGCCCGTCCGCTCTCTGTGCCAGCTTGCGCTCGGCATGGGCCAACACGGTCCGGCGCCAGTTGGTGAAGGCCGTCAATTTCTTATACCATTCGGCAAACCTGTTCTCGTAACTGGCGGAATTGCGCAGGATGGACTCGGCGTAGGCTCCGCCGCGCGGCTGATAGACATCGGCGAATTCAAAGGGCAGGACGCTGTGAATAATCTCATAACTGTTCTGCGACAGGTGCTCCTTCACCGCCTTTTCGAAAGTGAAATAGCCGACGCGCCTGCCGCCGGTTTTCGGGCACAGAATATGGACATTGCCGGTGTCCGTTCGGCCCTTCGCTGCCAGAACATCCACTTCGAGATCGAGGGCCGACAAAGCCGCCGCCAGTTCGAGGACCGAGCGTTCGGCGCCGCCGAGAGCTACGTTTGCCCGTTCTATTATGATTGCGACTTTTCTCTTCATCGCAGAACACCCAATCGCAGTCCGCTCAATTCTCAAAAGGAGCTTGTCTGCCGTGTTTCTTGTCATGCCTTGCCATTCGCCTTGCCTTGCTTACGACCTTGCGAATGAACATCTTGTCTTCACTGGTAAGTGTGTCCCGGCCGACATAGCGCAGAATAAAACGCAGCCTGTCGGTCTTCGAAAAATCTTGGCCCGGGGCGGAATAATGAATCTGCGCAATATCTTTGATCTGAAATCGCCGGCTCAGAACGACCGGCTCAAAGGCACGTGCCAGGTCTATCAGATGGAATCTCCCGTCATCATCGTAGAAGATATGTGCAAAGTAGAGGTCTCGATGACGGTAATTTGTTTCGTGGAACTTCCTTATGAAGTCCGCCAGCTTGGCGATGAAATCTCTTCTGGCTTTCAAATTCTCCCCGGCCGGTGGCCCTGTGAAGAAGTCGGGCAATCTTCGCTCCAGCGACACCGCCTCCGGGATTTGCTGTGTGATGATAAAGCTTCTCTTTTCGAAAAGGCTGCCCCATTGATCGCCGTAGCAGATAGTCTTAGGCGTATTTACACCGGATGCGGTCAATCGGCTTGCCGTGGAGCATTCGATCATGGCGCAGCTTCTCCTGCCCTGGGCGCTCAGCCAGTTTTTAAGCTGGACCGAAACCGGCGGCCGGTTGTAGCGTTTGAGAAAGACCGTCGTTGCCCCCTGCGGCTGCGGCGCATCTATTTCGAATTGCACGCGGCTGCGAAAGCGGGCGAGATTCTCTTTGCCCAGATTCGTGGCCGCATTAAATGAAAAGACACCATCAATTGAGTTAAGGCCCAGCTTTTCGAGTGCCGACTCATGATCAGGATCCACGAAGAAAGATTTCGATGTTTCCACGAATTGCTGTTGAGTCATAATTGTTGCGTGCTTGCGGTCGCCTTCGAGCAACTCCTTCGCAGCCTCGCAGACCATCGCGACGGTGATCACCTGCATGCACAAGTGTTCGCTCTGGCTGCAAACGGGCTTGCTGCAGGGCGCGCAGGGGACGTTGCCGATGATTTGAATCTCGTCTTCGCATTTGGTGTCCGTCCAGGCCGGGTCATTAGGTCCGAACAAAGTGACGACCCTACGCCCCAGAGCTACCGCTATGTGTCGCGGCCCTGTGTCGTTACTAATCACCAGATCGGCGCGACAGAAAAGGGCTTTGAGCTCGCCGAGGCTCAGCGACCTTTCTGCAAGGTTTATGAGCCTGTGTTCGCTCAAATCACAGATGTCTTCCGCGATCTGTCTCTCGGTCCTCTCCGGTGCTACAGATATTATGACCGTGGCGTTATAGTTTGTGATAAGCCAGTCGGCCGTCTGGGCAAACCGAACGTCGGGCCAGCATTTGCTTGGGCCAAATGCCCCGCCGGGGACAATAACAACAATTGGCCCCCGGGCGTCGGTCAGCTCAGGCACTTTGGATTTGAGATCCTCGGTTGCCTTCGGCTCGACATCAAGTCCGAGGCTTCTATCGACGGCCTCGGCGCCCAGCAGGCCGGAGATGGCAAGATAGTAGTCAATCATGGATTGCGGCTTGAATCTTCCATCAGGCAGTCTCGCAGCGTGGAGTTTGTCGGTAAGCAGAAAGCCACGTTTTTCGCGGGCGTAGCCGATACGAGCGGGGATCCCTGCCAAAAAGACCGCCAGCGCCGAGGCGAAGGAATTCTTGAAGAGGACGGCGTGTGAGAATCTGTGCCGCTTGAGCTGGGCCGCAACGGTCAGCGGATTCTTAGCATCACTATCAATCCATTGGTCATTGAAGGCACTTGGTGACAAGGTCTCGCGGATCAATGAACTGGCCAGAAAGCAGATTGTTGACGATTTGAAATGTTCACGGATGGCACGCAGAGCCGGTGTGCAGAGAATGGCGTCACCCATTGGAGAGGGCAGCCACACCAAGATATTCGTATCTGGCGTTTCGCTTTGCACCGATCTTACTTTCTCCCGTGCATCGTATAGAAGGTTAGCGCCATGAGCTGGAAGACCACTGCAAAGCCGAGTGCCATGAAGAC
>LJTR01000466.1 GCA_001303465.1 Phycisphaerae bacterium SG8_4 | reverse complement strand
ATCTCGTCAACCAGCCCAAGGTCCAGCGCCTGCCTGCCAGTGTAGATGCGGCCGCCAGCCATGTCTTCCAGAGGCCTGGTGAGCTTGTCGCCCCGGCCCTGGGCGACGTGGCCCTTGAAGACCTCGTAAACTTCGCGCATGTAGCGTTCGAGCAATTCTCGCTCTTCTTCGTTGAAGTGCCGCTCGCTATTGAACAAGTCGGCCCGGGCCCCGCGCTTGTAGGGTACCCAGTTGACGCCCAGCTTGTCCCACAGGCCTTTGGTGATCAGCTTGCCGCCTACCACACCGATCGAGGCCGTGATGGTGACTTCGTCGGCGAAGATCGCATCGGCCGCGCACGAGATGTAGTAGCCGCCACTGCCGGCGACGTCGCCCATCGAGACGATGAAAGGCTTGCTGGTCTTGACCTGCCTTGTGGCGTTGAGGATGACTTCGCTGGCCTCGGCCGACCCACCGGGCGAATCGACGCGCATCACCACGGCCTTGACCGACCTGTCCTTGGCCGCCTTCTCCAGGGCCTTACGGATGTCACCGCTGAAGGCCGCGCCGCCGGCCCCGAACAGCGTTGGCTGACTGTGCCCGGGCAGGATGGCGCCCTCGACATAAACGATGGCCACCGCATCTTTCTGTGACACCGCAGGCGTCTTGAAGAGCTCGGTCAGGATCGAGAAGAACGCCAGCGGATTGGCCAGGTTGATCTGCATCGCATCCTCCCGGCCATAACGGTTGTCGACCTTCACCTGTCCTCCGATCTCCTCCTTCACGCGGCGGACGAACGCTTCTCGCGTTTCAATCGCATCGATCAGCCCCTTGTCCAGCGCTGCGCCCGCCATGTACGGGCCCTCGTCGATGAGCCTGCGGACTTGCTCGGACGCAATGGCCCTCGACTCGGCGATCATGTTCACCAGCGAATCGTAGTAGCTGTCGAAGACCCAGTTGATGTTCTCTTCGGCCTCCTCGCTGGGACCGGTGCGCGTCAGCATCTCAGCGGCGGACTTGTAATCGCCCATGTGCATGAAGTCGGCATCGACGCCGATCTTGTCCAGCAGGTTCTTCACATAGAGCCCTTCGCCATAGATACCCATCAGCCAGAGCGACGACTGCGGCGCGACACTGAGATGGTCGCCCGCACAGAGCAGGGCGTAGGTGAACGTCGTCATGCCCTCAGCGTGGACGTAGACCGTCTTGCCCGCGTTCCGGGCGCGACCGATTGCCTGCCGGATCTCCTGCAATTGCCCAAAGCCGAAGGACATGCTGTCATGAGTGAGCACGACCGCTTCGACGTTGTCGTCCGCGCTCGCGGCGTCCAGACGACGGACCAGGTCCTTTAGCGAGGTGATCTGCCCGACCGTGAAGCCGAACGGATCGACTACAGGCGCCTCGGTCACCATCCCGCTGAGGTGAAAGTGGGCCACCACCGAGGGGGCCGACGGCATCTCGTCCGCCTTCGCGGCCTCATCTGCCAGACAAACTGGCCCCGAAACCACCAACGTCAGTCCCACCGCAATCCAAAACGACTCCGCCTTTAGCCATCTCATGATCGTTCTCCTTTCCAATGTTTCTCGCGATAGAGCGTGTACCGCGCACCAGTTCTGCGCGACCGGAATTATACCCTTCAGGGCAGTAAATTCCCGCGAGCAAAACCATAACCTGTTATTGTGAAGCTACTTGCCCGCGCAAGAACCCGAATTATCAATCAGGAGCAATATACCTTATCGCGGATTTGCCATCTGGCCTCATAATCGGAACTCGTGCACGCCCGCGAACATCTCATATATCATCATAACACACTCAACGCCGATTGAAAGCGCGATCTCTGAGATTGGTGATACCCTCCCGCAGGCAGATCGTCCGTTCTACGAGCACAGACCGCCTTTGAGGGCTACTGTGGAAGATTCCGTTTTATATCACAACCCCCCAACCGAAGCCAGATGTTTGCCCACGTCAGGCACAATCAGTTCGCTGAAGCTGGGTTCAGGGGCTGGGCTGATTAAAGAAAAGAAATCTGCCTTCGGCGGACGAAGCGGCTCCGAAATGTCGATGAGAAATGGTGATGGCGTTCCGGGATTTTGAGAATAAGTTGACAGAAAGATGTGACCCTGCGAATCTCCAAGGCCTTGTCTATCCTGTTATTCAGTCAATAATTTAACCGCGGAGAACGCTAAGAACGCAGAGCGATAGTCAATTATTATTAGTTTCCCGAAAAGCGATAGAGCAATGTATGACTCTGCACTAACTCTTACAAGAAATTACTTTTTAAGGTCTGGTACCGTCCGAGAGTCTTATGAAAGTGGATGTGAGCGAGCCTTTAGGCTCGCTCGCGAAACATCCACTTCTGACCCCATTGATTCCCCCAAGATAATAGGCCGTTCAGTCTGAGTAAAAACTGGGCGACTGAAATGTAAATGAGTCGAAAAAAACAGCTTTTTCAACAGCCCCACAGCCACCTATTAATGGCTGAGAGAAGAAACAGAAAACGGTGACTGTCCTGAGTAAAATCCAATCGGAAAGTCGTTGAAATTGGGATGCGGTTTTGGTATTATGGAACCCGAATTGAACAGGGGTGTCTCAGAAGAAGTGCCCACGCGAATAGAAATGCCATGTATGGAGTCAGATAGGAAATATCAGGTGAATATACCTAAAAGCAAATCGGGGCTCAAGCGCCCCGTTGACGAGCGTCATGCGCTCTTGCGGATCGAGAAAGATAACGCCTGGATCAGGAGTCTCAATCGCCAGCTCGCGGAGACCTTAAGCGCGCTGGTCACGCGGGGTGATCCCGTCACCGTCGCGAAGACCTCTGGGGTTCTCGTCTGGGGGACCTACGCCGGAGAGCCTGAGCAGACCGGCACGATCATCCTCGATCACAAACCAGACGGCCGCTTCAAGCTCGTACCTCTGGACATCACGCCGAACAGCCTTCTGACGGATGTGGCACACCTCGTCGGACGCGATGGCAGCGTGACCTCCGAAGAAGGCAAACACGGACTCATCTTCCGTGGTGAACTCCGCAGTCCAGGCGAGCCCATCGAGACGGAGGCGACGGCTCAGGAACAGGGACCCGAGGTCGCGCCAGGCGCCGAAGCACCCACAGGTGGATTCGAGAAGATAACCGGGGCAGATGCTATCGCCGCAATTGGTCAGAAAGTCACCTTGGAGTTCATCGACCGTGGCGTCAAGGTCCGCATCCGAGGCAAGCAGGTGGACTGCGAGAAGACCGCGAAGCACATTGTCAAGGGCAGACCGACGTTGGCTTCACAGCAGGGCGGAAAATACATGATCGAGGGCAACCTCAATAAGCCCTTTCTCAGGAAGGGAGCCAATCAGCAGGGTCCCGATGCCAATGGCGTGTATACCAGGCTTGACGCCTTGGAGCGTACCTTCACTGCATTCGGAGAGAACCTGACAGCTGTCCACGCAGCCTGCCTCGCAGGTTGCAGGGAAGACACGATGTTCACGATCGTCGTCAACGACCGCTCGGCCGGTCACTGCGTGATCAGCTCAGGTAGACGACGCCTGGCGTGATTCCCTATGAAAGGAGAGGTGGCTTATCAAGGACTTACTATGGTGACAGTCCTGGTTCTTTTCTCGGAGGCTGGGCTGATGAAAGAAGCGAAATCCGCCTTCGGCGGACGAAGCGGCTCCGAAATTTCGATGCAGAAATAGAGATGGCGTCTCTGGATTTTGAGAATAAGTTGAAAGAAAGATGTGACCCCCTTTGTTCCCCCCATTTGTTCCCTTGACACACGAAGGTCTCCCGTTGTATTCTGGGGTCACGAATGCGATGCGGGACATCTGTGAGGTACGAGAAGTTCGGCGTGTTATACGGACAGTTAGAGAGGCTTGGAGTCTTATACGGAAACCATATATACCCTGTTGGGCTTAAGGAAGGAGATTATATTGAAATTTACAGGCATTAATCACCTTGCGATGGTAACAGGTGACATGGACTCAACGATTCGCTTCTGGCGTGACCTGCTGGGAATGCGCCTGATAAGCGGCTTTGGCGAAGCTGGATTTCGACACTACTTTTTCGAAATCGATCAGAAGAACACTATTGCGTTCTTTGAGTGGAGTGGGGCTCAGGCGGTAGAGCGAAAACTTCATGGGCAGCCTTTTGAGGGGCCTATTGTATTTGACCATATAGCTTTCGGAATGGAATCGAGCGAGGAGACGTGGAAGCTGAAAGACAAACTTGAATCCGCAGGATTTCAGTGCTCGGATATGATCGATCATGGATTCATTCATTCCGTCTACTCATTTGACCCGAACGGAATTCCTATTGAGTTCTGTTATGAGGTGGAAGGTCATGACATTCATAAGAACCCAGTTCTGCATGATTCCGAGCCTCTGGCTTCGGCCACAGAAGGGGTAGACTCGCAACCTGGCAAATGGCCAGAAGTCGTTGACCCGACACCAATAGCGGAGAGGCATGTGAAATCAGGCGATGGTAGCGGATTTTTCCGAAAGAGGGAAAATTGACGCGGCCCAACAACTGAGTTTAGGGTATTGCTCGTTTCTCGCAAACCGTGACGGAACATGTTAGCATGACAAGTGTGGAACAACATCGAATTGGAGAAGACGATGAATACAGAAAATGGGAAAGCTGCCGGGCGCTCTCGCTCCCTCGTCCCTCTTGCATTAGCAAATAGCGTCATCTGGATCTTGTCTATGGTTGCACTCATTGTTGTCCTTGCAAAATCGTCCTCCCCCAAAGGCATGTTTGTCCCTCTGGCAGCAGGACTTGCAGTTAGTTCGTCTTTGATTTCCGCTTTGAAGAAATCCGAGAATGAGGCACGCTAACCAGCCGTTGCAGACAGACTTCTGCGCAGCTTCGCAGCGCTGCGGCTTCTGAACGGCAGACCGTTCTTCCCTATGGGACAATCCCTATTTCTTTTCTCCCAGGCTGGGCTGATTGACGAAATGAAATCCGCCTTCGGCGGACGAAGCGGCTCTGAGATGTCGATGCTGGAATGAGGATGACGTCCCTGGATTTTGAGAATTAGTTCTTGAGGTCTGACCGCGGCTTTCCCCCCATTTTGCGTTTCCCCAACCCAGGGTCCAATAGTCTGGCGATATCGGCCTTGAGAGACCAGAAACGGTATACATGCTTACCCACATCATGAGGGCTACTCTAGGGCCGGCCAAAGATAAAAGGCCCTAGTTCTCACTAAGGGCGCGCTAAATAATGACGATATTAGCAAAAGGTCGAGGAACAGAACCAGCATTCTTGAAAATGTAGATAAGAAATGAAGACTAAAACTCTGAGTGGTCACCTAAATAGAAAACTGATCACAGCAGATGAGAATGATACTGCTGCTGATATCGCCTTATTAATGAAAGAACATTCTGTCGGTGCTATTCCAATCATGCAAGGAGAAGAATTGGTTGGAATAGTAAGCGAAAGAGATATTACCGCGAGAATCGTTGCAGAGGGTTTATGTGCTGAAACTACACTGGCAAGAGATTTTATGACAACAGATCTGACAGTTCATAGCTTTGATGAAAACAGCTTGGATTTTCTCCATACCTTAGGTTCATCACCTAACAGGCATCTTCCTATTTTAGAAAAGGGCAAGATTGTAGGTATGGTATCGGATAGAGATATCGTCTCTGGTCTCAAGAAGAAAGATGACCACCTTAAAAGGGTCTTCTTTGACGAGAAGTTCAAACACGATAAAACCACCTATTTTTTCCAGACTATATTAACAACAACGGCTATGTTTGTAGTGCTTTTGATGCTTGATTTTTTCTCGAATGCCGTATTGGTTGCTGCTCTAGGGGCCAGTTGTTTTATTGCCTTTGCCATGCCTCACAGGAACATATCGAGTCCAAGATACATGATAGGAGGATATGCAGTTGGTGCGTTGACCGGTGCCGCCTGTGCGTACGCGGCCTCTAATCTTCCCACAAATGCCTTTCCTGTTGCCCATGCCTATTATTACGTATTCTTTGGGGCATTAGCCGTAGGCTTGGCAACGTTCTTTATGGTGCTTACAGATACTGAACATCCGCCTGCAGCAAGCTTGTCATTAGGTTTGGTACTTCATCATTCGGGTTTGAAGACAATAGCGATCGTTTTGTTCGGCATTGCCGCGTTGTCATTAATAAAAGAGATTCTCAGGCCCTTGTTGAAAGATCTGTTATAGTCTTGAGGGGTCACCCTTTCGAGGTGAAAGGGGAGTGAGGGGGTGACTATCAGGGGTTTGCCTCGCGCTGCTTCGCCGCTGCCCTGATTTCTACCATTTCTTCGTCTTCTTCCGACAATAGCTCCTTGGCCATTTGGACCCCGGAATTATTTCCGGTCAGTGTGTATAACCTCACCAGAGCCCTCAAAGCAGCCCTCCTACCTCCAACCCCCAGCGCACGCGTGAATACCAGGCCCTCTTTGTTGGCACCTAATTCTCTGCCCATTTCCAGAAGGTAGACGAGATACGCTTCCGCGGTTAAACAGTCCTTGTCGGCCATAAGGGACTCAGCCTCGGCAACTATGCCCATACAGTAGCTGCGTATCTCCCGCATATTCTTGTCGATCTCGGCATCGGCTCTTTCCCGGTCCTCGGGTGATAACTGCAAGTATTCGCGTTCAGTGAGCGTATGCATGTACGGGCGAGCGAAGATTTCAAGGCTCAGGTTATTCTCTTCGGCGTCCGTTTCCGCCAGCCCCAGTTCTTTCTCCCAGAAGTCGAGAACAAATTGCTCCAACATCTTGTCCTGCTGCTCCTGGGACAGTTGGTCGAATTCATCCTGAGTGACGGACGAATAGTCGCCAATCACTGATTCTGATTGCTCATTGCCATCAATCAGCGATGGCGCCGGTTTCGGGGTCTGACTGTCCTCGCCTGTGGAACCGTTGAAGAACAGGAAGAGTCCCAAAGCCAGTATTACAAAACCTGCCAACACACTTGGTATCTTCTTCATTCTCGCTCTCTCTCAATTTCGGGATTGCCCGACTCCAAAACCATCGTGCAATTCATATTCACGTGATCAAAAAGAAGACTGAGCGTCTTTCTGAAACATCGTTCATATTTATGACGCCTGAGACAGAATGTCGTTAATCAGGATTTCCTATTTGACTTCATGATCGGAGCCCAATGGGAGCCCAACAGCCCGATGGACCCCATAGATTCCGCATTGATTCCATTGATTCACAACAACCGCTGCCAAATCATAGCTGCAGATGCTGTCCTGAGCAACGTCGGATGGATAGTCATCAGTTGATGGTTGGCCGCGAAGCGATAGAGCAATCTACGACTCTGCGCCAACTCTTCCAAGAACTACTTCTTAAGGTCCGATCCCAATGATCCCCGATTCATCGGGAGTCAATTACAGGGCCCCCCGGCCGAAAGCCTGCCCCGTTCGACAAGCTCAGGGCAGGCTCTGAGCGCAGTCGAATGGGCCAGTTGTTTGCCCACGTCAAGCACGATCAGTCCGCCGAGTCTGGCCTGTTCGGCGCTGCTCAGGACAGGCTTCGGAGGCTGGGCTGATTGAAGAAACGAAATCCGCCTTCGGCGGACGAAGCGGCTGCGAAATGTCGATGCAGAAATAAGG
The DNA here is from genome assembly GCA_001303465.1 of Phycisphaerae bacterium SG8_4. Lineage (GTDB taxonomy): Bacteria > Planctomycetota > Phycisphaerae > Sedimentisphaerales > Anaerobacaceae > SG8-4. Next base: position 192 of record LJTR01000466.1, on the reverse strand, counting down.
ATGGCGTTACTGGATTCTGAGAATGAATTGAAAAGAAACGGGTCGTTGTCCGCATAGATATGAACTGCATTTTCATGTGTTTTCCGCGTGTTTTCTCCTGTTTTTTCCATTGCCTTGGTCTGTGTGATAGCTGTATGATAATGGTATGGACGATGTATCCGAACAGTGGGCCGAGCGAGCAAGGTATGACCT
>LJTR01000465.1 GCA_001303465.1 Phycisphaerae bacterium SG8_4 | reverse complement strand
TGCGGGACAGATCACGCCGGGAGTCTGTTATGGCTCTATCTCGACAATGAAGTGGCCGACTATGTCAAGCGGATAGCACGGGGCTTTGAGGTTGATGCCGATAAGGTGGCGGCCGAGATCGTTCAGAAAGTAGGACCCGCAGGCAATTTTCTGGCCGAAGAGCACACGGTGCGGAACTTCCGCCAGGAACTGTGGCTGCCCGGGCCGGCATGGACCAGACAGAGCTGGGATGGATGGGCCCAGAGCAGAAGGCTCTCGATGGCCGAGAGGATCACCGAGCAGGTCAAGCAGATCCTCGGAACTCACGAGCCGGAACCACTGGACGCGCAGTTGGCCAACGAGGTGGATGCCATAGTAGAGACTGCGAAACGAGAGCTCGGATGAGCCGAGTCTCACTGTCCTGGGTTGACCAGAAGGCTAAGAAGCCCACTAAGGAAAGGCGACCATAGAAAGCGACCTTGGACTATAAATAGCGCTGAACTTACATGGTAAGGGCCGAATCGAATTGACCTGAAAGATGTTCCGGAGAACCTGACGAATCGACCGAAGGATCCCAAAAGGCAGGAACTTACTTCTCAAGGTCAGAGCCTATTATGACTCCAATAAGATTGGAGAGTCCTCTATACAGCCTGATAATAGAAGGAGCAAAATAGTGGACATTAAGAGCAAGCAAGATATCAAGATTGTGTCTGATAGAATGCACGATTCTGAGTTTCGCGATGAGGATTTCATTTTTGATCCAATAGAAAGGAAATTTACCCTTAATACACGATATGTAACCATGGAGGGCGGGAGGTTTCTTAAAACTCGCTCTCCAATTCAAAAAGATATCCGCTTTCATCTTGAGTTTTGGAACGTCATAAAATGTGATCCGATTGACTCGAACAAGATACCTGAGGGCAGAATACTCGGTGGTGCTTTCAATTATATAAAGATTAGAGGTGGGGGCAAGAAGCTGACCCTGGTAAGCCAGGACTTGCCCGTAGTCTTGGAATTGAGCCAAATCGGCGGTAAGTTTCGTGTCGAGGGGACAGACGCACCGATTTTAGAAAGCTGGAATGACAACCGAAGGATGACTGGATGTAGGGACAAATCCTGCTTCGTTACCGCAGGGACTGCCGATAGAGTATTGACTCGAGACCCCAGACTACACCCCAATATGGGTATGGGAGCCATAGGTTCAGGTTAATCATGACATTTGATGCAGATGAAGGTTTCTATTGCCTGGTTGCGGCAATTGTTGCCCTGTCTGTGGGAGCCAGTATGCTTTGGGGCATAATCCAGGCAATCGCGCTATACGAAGGCCACAAGCCCCGTCTGATAGGCTATTGGCGCAACTTGAAAGAAATCAGGCAGCTGTTTCGGAATCAGGATAATCCGACTCGTCGAAGAAGATACATGTTAGTAATGCACTTGTTCGACGGATGCCTGTGGGCAGTGGTGGTCTGTCTTGTGGTGTTCTTAGTGTTGCTTTTCGTCGGTGTTCTGCGATAGGCGAGGCGGATTAACGCGCCAAGTGCAACATAAGCATTTCGGGTGAGCAGGTGGACTCAGGCCTTGTGGGAGCAAGTGGAGACACAAGCGGGGGAGACAGGTAGGGTTTAGGAAGGGTTCATCTGCGTGAGGTTGCTGGGATACTGTCAGCACTTCTCAGTCCACATGTGTCCGCAGGAAGGACATTCCGGTTTGTGTACGCAGACCAGCCGGCCGCACGCTGAGCAGGCCCAGCGCTTCTTTTCATTCCTGATAAATTCCCTCACGCCGTGCTTTTCTATATGCCTGAGGTTGTCAATCATACTCATTCTGTATTTCGTTCTGTAGCGTCTGTCCAAGTGACGCAGCCTCTCACACGGGAAACCGTCGCAACTGAAGCAGTACCTGTTGCCGCCCGAGGCGATCATCTCGCAGGTCTTTATCCTGCAGGTTACGCGCCCCTTTGGCTTCAGGTTGTCATCGCCTCGGCAGCCAGGGCACGGGTTCCTTTCGCGGCCGTATGCTCGACAAAGTCGGCAATTCATTCCGCAGGGAGCAATCAGAGTCGTGGGTATGGCGTTTCTACTGTTCATCTATAGTGTTCACGATTGAAATTTCGAGACCTTGCGCGGGCAAGTAGCTGTACAATAACAATTTATGATCTTACTCGCGGGAATGGACTACCCTGAAGGGTATAAATTCCAGAGCATAGCGATTATTTCAGGAGGCAACGCGCCAGTTGCGCCTCATGGGTCGATTGATTGGGCGCAGCTATTAGTTCGTTATCTTGACCAAGATCACATCGGTGCCAATGCCACCGATAGTCTTTGATTCGCCGTCACGCAGATTGACTGTCGAACTGATCTGTCTGACGCCAGGGACATTTTCTTGCGTGCTGCTGTAGTCGACTGTCACATTGTATTTGTCATCCGATTTTGACACATTCCCTGAGATAGTCTGAGTCCTCCCGTCCTTCGTTGCGCTGTTGCTGAACTTGCCGTCTTCTCCGATTCTTGCCGAAACAACATACTCTTGGCCCTCAATGGTGTCGATCACAGATACCTTTGGCATCGTGTGCCCCTGGACTCCACCATGTTTTCGAATCAAGGCGGCCATTTCTGTATGACCTTGCTCAATGGCCCAGTCTAAAGGTGTTCTACCCATCTTATTTGCGGCGTTCACATCGGCGCCTTTGTCGATAAGCAGCTTGGCAATAGCAACGTGGCCGTTCCATGCGGCCGCATGCAACGGCGTCGATTCAGAGCTACTTGTGCCGTTGATGTCTGCACCCTGGCCGAGGAGGAATTTGGCCATGTCAACCTTGTTGCCATAGACTGCAAAGTGAAGCGGCCTCTCACCGTTTGGTCCTTTAGCATTAACACTGATGCCATCGCTGATGAACTTTCTTGCAGCCTTCATATTGCCTTTGAATGCCGCCATATGCAGCGTTCTTGGTGGATTATCAGAGATGTCACAGCCGGTGAGAGAAATCACCAATCCCAGCACCATTAGACATATCCTGGATATTCTGCATTGACTCATCATTATGCACTTCATATCTAAGTCTCCTACTCTTGCTTCAACTAAGAGCTCACCGGCAACGCATAGCAACGTCAATGCAGCCCATATTGTTCATAACTGTAGCGAAAATATGGACTGATGATTTGCAGTGACCGGGATCGCCAATGTATGAGACGTATCCTGAAGCAGAATATTCAGTGCCGTTGCGAGATACAGTTCTCGATATACTTATTCCCGGGGGCTTACGCGTGGGACTCCAGCGATGGGTGTGGACTGCTCCAATACTATCTTCCACGTTTTGCCGGACCTCTTCAGCACAAAGGAGGTATACACCTCTAACGTCCATTTCGTGTTTTGCACTTTGTGCAACGTCAGCGCCTTGAACCGGCATGTTGCCCAGGCCACATCCCCCTTCTGCCGAACTGTCAGGTCTCCGAGAGTGACACGTTCGAAGACGACCTCCTCGAATGCAGATTCGTACTCCTTTCGAATCTCAGCGGTTCCCTTCCGCATACGACCTGTTGATTGGATGGCGAGCGTGTCTTTTGAATCCTCGTAGAATGCTGTCATGTCGTCCGCACTGCCTTCGCTGAGCCCAGATGCCCATTCCCGCAGGAAACATTCAGGAGTAGTCCCACTTTGCTCGACCGGGGCTGAGGCAAACAGACCGTAGCCCGTCAGTAATACACATATGGTGGAAACTATCACTTTCATTTTTGCCTCCAGCTTAGCTAGACACCGAACGCTTAAGCTGACCAGTTAAGCTGACCAGGTCGCCGCCAATCAGATTTCAATTTGATTTCGACCAGATCGGCGACTCTGGTCCAGCGATTTGTTAGGTGGGACGCAAAGACTCCTCCGTGTCGACCACAGGCTTGCGGCCTACCACACAGAACCATCCCCTGTTCCATTCCTCGTGAATCTCCGTGTTCGAGTACCCGGCTTCACACAAAGTGTCACGTAATTCAGGCAGTGTCTGGCAGTTCATCCGCTCGTTGGAGGCGAGTCTCCTATTGCGCGTGTCGTGTTTGCCCCCGAAGTATTCTCCTCCAGCAAGAGCGACCGTCCCACCAGGTTGCAAAACGCGCACAATCTCGCGAAGGTCTTCTGCTAGATCTGACCAAAAATAGTGGGAGTTGATCGCCACAGCCAAATCGAAACGTCCGTCGTCGTATGGAAGATCTGATACATCCGCCTCTCTGAGAAGCACTCGTCCCTGCTCCATAAGCCGCCGATTGGTCCGTGCTGCCACACTCAGAGACTGCGGCGAGAAATCAATGCCGTGAAGTTCTGCCTGCGGAGCAAGCTCAGAAAGCCTGAGAAGTGCCCCGCCCCCGCCACATCCAATGTCAAGCAGGGCCCTCGAATCTCGTACCGAAAGTTGCGAGAGTGCCCAATCTGTCATTTGGCCGTGGGCTCTGTTCATTCCCCGCACCAGAAGCCGTCCCGCCCATCCTCTCGGTCGTCTGGCCTGGTTTAGGAACCAGTCCAGAGGATTCATGGTTGACTCTCCATCTATTTGGATCCTCGCCACCTAACGCATGTGATCAGTGGCTTCTTGAGATCACTTGCCGCTGGTGGACCTAACTGTGACATCTTTGAACATGAAGGGATTGTCGCTAAGCCTCAGGGGCCTGCCGCTGGCGGTCGTCACGTTCTTGAGGATGACTTCTTTGGTCTTGATATACGGATACTTCTCCACATAGGAATCATCTGTGAAACGTCGGTTGAAATTCGCGAAGATGGCCGGCCCGGGGTAGTTGTCAGGGTGTTGCGTGTCGTCGATGTGAAGGGTGTCCATGGTGATTCGTTCAGGCATGTAACAGGTGTAACCGAAATCGTGTTGCCCGGAGTAGGATCCGCCGATCAGACTGGCGGTGACCGGTTTGCCGCACGCCGGTACAAAGACACAGTTTCGCAATACGAACTCACCCCGCCACGTACTGCCGTAATCGGGACGCAGGTTGATGAAGGTCCTTCCGTAGACGGTGGTGTTCTCCACGAGGAACGTCCCACTGCCAATGGCGTTGATTCCCATATGGCCCAGAGTCGAATTGCGGATCGTCGCATTGGCAACACCTTTGTGGGCGTCAAAACGGGAGAAGGTGCATCTATCGAGGAGAAGGTTCTTGCAGTAGTTTGAGCCCATGATTCCCCAGTACTTGCTGTTCTTGATATCGTTGGTCTGACTGCAGTTCACGAAGGAAACATTCAGGGCCCGGCTGACTGAGATGTCATAGGTGCCCATGGAGACTCCGACTCCCGCTGAACCGATCGTACGGTACGTCTTGTGTCCGGTCAAGACGGTGTTCTGAACCGTCACGTTGAAGCAGTTGCCAATATTGATGAATCCGCTATAGGGCGCGCCGTGGTCTCCCTCGCCGTCGATGCGGTGCTCCAATCCATCGACGACAACATTGGAGCGCCGTATCGCTATCCCGCGTCCGTAGTAGGCGTACGTCGACTCAGCGCGGTTGGCAATGGTGGTGAAATGTCCTCCGGTGATGGTCAGAGGGGTCTTGTCGATGGGCTGGGCGGTGATGCGCGTGATCTGGTCGAAATCCCAGATAATCGGGGCATTCATATCGACCGCGCCGTCTCTGTCAGCGATGAAGGTATCAGTTTGTGAGGCCCCCCTGTCACGGTTGGCGCCATACCTGATATAGTGTTTGACGCGGGAATTGGTGACGCTGACCAGGCAGGCATCGGGCAACGAGGCATTGATCCTGGGCTGGTTTCTCTTGAGGGAGGAGATCCCTTTCAGGTCAAAAGACTCCCGTGTCGATGGGACCACGAAGATGTGCGCCCTGCGGTTCTCGACGGAAGTGTCATCAATGATGAACTTGGCCGAACCGAAATCGGTGTCGGTCTGTATGACAGCCGTCCTGTCTTTGCCGCCGATGTAATACGTCGCCCCATCGTCAGCCCTCACGGGCAGGCCGTTCTGATTAGCGAATTCATGGGCCTTGACAATGGCGTCGATATCGTCGGTCACACCGTCACCGCGAGCTCCGAATTTTCCATAGCGGACGACGTCCGTGCCTTTCTCGACCCCTTCGGCCGCGGGCTTTGCGGAGCAGACGAACGGACAGGGCGCGCAAAGGCACAGGGCCATAACCGCGACTACCATGTATAGTCTCGTCATCACTCCGTATCGCGGTCGAAAAACCAGACTTTTTTCACTTATCGATAACATGGACTTCCTTTCATGGCCATAACTGGGTCCCGGCATCAGAGTTCCTTAAGGAGATCTAACCCCAATCCCTTTGAGCGTGTCCGACAGCCTCGAGCTGAGCGGCCCCGCAAGACTACCTTACTTGATTTTCGCGCCTCGCACGGGGTCCGCTCCAGCAAGTGGTTAGGCAGCAATTAGGTAGCCACTCATCCACCCCGGAAGGCCATCACAACTTGAATAACTTGGAGTGAATCATAAAGGGCGTGCGCAATAATGAGTGGCCATACGCGCCCGAATCGAAGGTAATACCATCCATAGAGCAGTCCTTGAATCGTGATAAAGAACATACTGAGGGGA
>LJTR01000464.1 GCA_001303465.1 Phycisphaerae bacterium SG8_4 | reverse complement strand
TCGCCCCGTGTGTAATGGCCTGCCATACCTCATTTCGGGTATGTATAGGCAATACATCCGGCTGTTTTTCATACGTCATCCATCGACTGCCCTTGCCGGTTTCGATCCAGGCGTAAACGGGTTTCGGCCCGGCCAGGTCGCAAAGCTGAGAGACGCCTTTCCCAACCCAGTCGAGGTGCGCCGCATGACCCGAACCGTAAATGGGGTAAATGTCAAAGCCAACAACGTCGGCGTGACTTACATATTGAGGGTATAATGTTTTTCTGACGTCTTCGGGATACGTGCTTTGCTCGACGGTAAAATGACCCGTTAACGTCATGAAAAGGAGTCTGTCGGGACTCGTTTTTCGAATCGAATCGCTTTTACGGGCGACGTATTCCGGCGACTTTTTCGGCTTGGCATCCGTACCCCTTCCACTTGGCATGTCGGGTTCATCATCGAATATCCATCCCAGGATATAGCCATTTTCTGGGTATTGATACCCAGGTTATGGAGCAGACGATAGTTTCTAGGAGATTGAGCCCAGGACATGATCGGGAAAAAGGGTTCACCATTGATCCGTAGTTCATGGTTATTTCCCACAGAGACAGATTGGATGAATTCAACCTTTTCAGGGAGATTGGGTAATGGCTCTTCACTAGCTTGTGTTTGTCGTGCCTGCTCCGGCTCTTCATTTTTTGATCGCGATTGTGACTGCGGCGCCACGACGACCTCAAAGTCCGAACCTTTGACCCGCCGCAGCTCTGCGTGCAGGTTCGGGATCCTCGACAGAGATGGCCCATTCGATCCCGTTGTCGGCGACGAACATGCCGTATCGCTTCAAGCCTTTAAGGATCGCCTGCACCTCAGGCGAAAAAACGGAGACGTCGTAGTCCTGACGGAGTCGGAGCCTCTCGCCCATCCGCGGGCAGTCTTCGTTTTCGTGACGACTGGCGAAGTGCGTGGCCGGAGCCACGTAGGCCCTGCGGGTCTTGCGAATCGTGACCCGCATCGCATGTTCGACGATTCCTCGTCTCAGCTCGTCATAGCGGACCACCGCCGGGAAGATCGGCAGCCCGGCGGCATCGGCGGAAGTCCAGCCGTCGGGCCGGAGCTTATTGGTCTTGAGATCGAATACCGATGCCTGGGCGGCCTGCCAGCCGTTATCCGTCTTGCGGGCCGCGTAGAACTCGTAGAGCATTCGATTCACGGGATCGACGACGATGCCGTGCCGGTCCCCGCCGCGACGAAGCTTGTCGTACTGGACGTCCCGGAGCGTCAGGCTGGGCCCGTCGTAGTCTCGCTGATAAGTGACGGGCCAGCCCTCGATGGGCATGTTATCCGGTACGGGAAACGGCCCCCTGTCTGATTCGCCGGGATAACTTGTAATTCTTACCTCCACTGACTTCTGTTCCGGCGGCACCAGGACAAAACCCATGTCCGGGTTGTAGCGCAGTGGTTTGTCGGCGCCAATGGATGCGATCATGTTCTTCGAGTTTCCGTGCACCGGCCAGTCCGAGACCACCTGGTTCCAGGGATTGTCCGGCGGAAACACCTCCAGCGCCGAGAGGATCGCATCGGCCTCAGGGGTATCGAACATCACGGGTTTGTCGATGCGGGGCATCTTCGCGGCCCGGATCCGCTCCAACCGGGCCGGGTCGTTTTTGGCTGGGCCCGAGGAGGCTTGATCCCTCACGAAAACGCCGAACAGGACGAAACCTGCGACGATGACAAACACTCTATACGTATTCACTCAAAAAACCTCCAATCTCGCCGACCTATTGACAGGCCGAATCCATCGGTCGATCACCCATTCGTTCATTCTATACTAGCCATCCACCGGATATCTCACGTGCATGGGCCAAACCTTCCGGCCGCAGCGCATGATCTTACCGCACATGTTAAGAATTGCACACGATAATCTCGTAAAACGTAGGGTGGGCCTCGGCCCATCGCTCAACTAAGGGCGCGCAAAACAATAAGTTGCCGAAATATCCGTCCAGGTTTAGGTTGGATTTGCTCGTGATGATTAACTAGTAGGGGCAGTCCCGAGTTCTTCCTAAATGAACTCAAGACTTGCCAAGGCTTAATTGTTATTTTGGTGTCCCCGTTGTTCCATCGTTAACAATATTATCCTTGACAAAATTAATCTAAACGGGCATACTAAAATCACGATGTGAGAGCAAGAATGTTGAGCTTCTATTATTGATGGTCTTTTCTGAATAAAGATGACACGTCTTTAGCTTTTTTGGGAGGAAGTTACAGTGGCTTTTAACCAGCGTAATTCACTTTGACTGTCAACGTGGCTGATGCGAAGCTCGTGGCCTGTGTGGGAGACAGCATTACTTATGGAGCAGGTATTTCTAATCGCACATACAATTCCTATCCGGCCCAGTTAGGCAGGATGCTGCAAAAGTTTGACAGTCAGTGGGGAACACGCAACTTCGGTGTTAGTGGGGCGACCCTTCTGAGAAATGGCGACTTACCTTATATACGGCAAAGCGCCTACAGTCAGGCGTTGGCGGCCGAACCGGATGCCGTTATCATCAAGCTGGGCACTAACGATTCCAAGCCCCAAAACTGGGCGCTCAAGGACGATTTCATCTCTGACTACCTTTTTCTGATCGACTCCTTTGCCGAGCTGCCCAGCAAGCCAAAGATATGGATATGCTATCCGGTGCCGGCTTTTATCGATAATTTCAGTATCAGGGAATCCGTAATTAAAATCCCGGATGGGATTCATCCGAATGCCGAGGGGGCTAAACTGATGGCCGAAGCCATTGCTCCTTTCTCCACCCCTGATTTCAATCAGGATGGCATGGTCGATGCTGCGGATATGTGTCTCATAGTCGACCATTGGGGTGAAAATTATCGTTTGTGTGACATTGGGCCGGCGCCTTTCGGAGACAATATAATTGATACTCAGGATTTAGTTGTTCTCGCTGAGTATCTATTTACCGAGCCCGGACTGATCGCACACTTCAAGCTGGATGGGACAGAAGGCAACATTGCTCAGGACAGTACCGGTGTGCACGATGCTAATGTTGTTGGCGATCCTGTCTGGCAGCCTGTTGGCGGCATGGTCGGTGGAGCACTTGGGTTGGATGGCGTTGACGATCACCTCGACACAGATTTTATCCTCAATCCGATAGAAGAATCATTCAGTATTTATGCCTGGGTCAAAGGCGGTGCTGCGGGGCAGGTCATCTTGTCCCAGCAGGGTGCGGCAAACTGGCTTAGAGCAGATCTTTCAGACGGGAACTTAATAACAGAACTCAGGGGTTCCGGCCGGGCTGCAGGTCCATTACAATCAAAGACAATTATCACCGATGGCAACTGGCATCGTATAGGCCTTGTGAGGGATGGTTTGCAGAGAATTCTGTACGTTGACGGCATCGCGGTAGCCCAGGACACACAGGAAGGCTTTGTAAGCTTGGAAAATGGTCTGTATATAGGCGCTGGCAGGAGTTTGGAAACTGGCTCTTTCTTCTCCGGCCTGATTGACGATGTCCGCATTTACAACCGGGTAGTAATTCCATAGAAAATTGCAGCATTCGTGCCGAATCGAAGGTGTACGGCACAATTTCTGAGATCACCCATCGCAAGACAGACAAGCCTTGAGTATCCAACACCGAATAACGAATGTCCAAAGTCTTTGACAGAGCCCGTCCTTCATTAGCCTACGCCCTGGGCAACGTTGAAGGGTTAGCTCAGCATTCTTTGAATTGCCTGCTTGAGTAGAGGCAGGATTCTATGCGCTCGATGCACTCTGAAATATGGATGAGATAGAGCCGGTCGTCTTTCATATCGGCTTTGCCTCACTCAGGATGCGGTCTTTGATGTACCAATGCAACCCGTTCTCAGTGACGATATCGACCTTCCTATTGAGGAGCTTTTGCAGGTCCATGAGCAGGCCACCAAGATCGAACAGGCTGCGGTCCTTCTCCAGGTCCACCAGGAAGTCAATATCGCTGTCCTGGTCGGCTGTACCATTAGCCACGGATCCAAAAAAACGGATGTTCGAGGCTCCGTGCCTGGCCGCCAGGGCGAGTATCTGCTCTTTCTGGTCTCGAATTATCTCTGCAATACCCATGCTTGATGATCCCGTCGATCATATCAGTACTCTAGAGTCTAATTTGGCGCCGAGAAGATGTCAAATCGAAATGTCGATCCACATCCCTGCCCTATTTATAGTGCTCACGATTGAATTTTCGGTTTCTTGCGCGGGCAAGCAGCTTTACGATATAGTGTTCCCGACCGAAAATCCCCGTTCTTGCGCGGGTACGTAGCCTGACAATAGCAGGCTATCGTTTTGCTCGCGAGAATTTACTACCCTCAAGGGTATAATCTCTGTGTTCTGTGGCCGGGAAATCCGTGTCTGTGGCAAACTTGAGGCCGTGTTGATCAGTGTCCGCGATGAGAAATGCAGGTTGCAGGGATTTCCCTTGACCGGACACGACTGATCTTGTATAAAGGTAAGGTTAATGAGGCTCATGGTGGGGGGGTAATTCTCTTTTGCGAAGGAGGAATACAATGGTTAAGAAAATGACATGTTTGGTTACTCTCGTCCTGCTGCTGGTTCAATTTGAAACCGCCTCGGCGCAGACAATGTGGAGCGACAGCGGGCCGGACCATCTCTGGAGCACGGCTGAAAACTGGAGTCCGCAATCCGTACCGACAAATATGGACCCCGCCTCAATCGACAGTCCGGATAACACGCACTGCGAGATCCAGGACGGCATTGAAGCCGAATGCGAAACACTGAGGGTCGGCAATTCCAGCTTCACCGCGAATCTGGACATCAGTGGCGGATCACTGACGGCAGCCGGAGCCTACGTCGGTGTGGACAATGGCATCGGCCACGGCGTCCTCAATATAAGTGGCGGTCTATTCTCCACCGGATCATTGCAGGTCGGCTGGAGGGGCATCGGTACCGTGAACATGACAGGCGGTACCATCGAGCTAAATGACAACCTGGTGGTGCCCGGCCTGACAGGCACAGGCGAGGTGAACCTAAACGGCGGCACTATCTTTGCATCCGAACTGCGTCTGACATCCGACTCGGGCTCGTTGGATATTACCAAGGGCACGCTCATCCTGGACGGCAATGACCTCGAAGTAATCCAGACAAATATCGACAACGGCCGGCTTACCGCTTACGGGGGTCAGGGCAGTGTGGACGCCGATTATGACGTCACGAACCCCGGCAAGACCACGGTGACGGCTACTCCGCTGCTCAAGCCGAATCCCGTCGACGGCGGTTCATTATCGCCGGGCCAGGTTGAGCTGAGCTGGACCTTACCTGATCCGCTTATGCCCGGGATGCCGGTATCGGTTGACGTTTACTTCACTGACGATCTCCAGGCCCTGACGCAATTCACCGACCCCGCGGCCATCAGGATTATCACCAACCAGAGCGTATCTTCCGTTTCAGTCCAGACCGAGCCGAAGACGCGGTACTATTGGGCAGTCGATGTCTATTACGCTGAGGGCGCGCTTCCGGTCTATGGGCCGATCTTTAGTTTCTTTACGGACAATCAGCCGCCCAGCGTACAGTTAGAAAAGGACCTAGTTACGACCTGGCTGACAGACGGTGCGGTTGATGTCAGTCTTGATGCGACTGTCACAGACGACAGCAGCGGGCTGTACACGGTGACATGGACCGTTGTGAGCCAACCTGTTGGGGCAACGGCCGTTTTCAGTGACTCTGGCGCGGAGGATACCGTCGTTAGCCTGGGCGCAACGGGTCAGTATATCCTGCAACTCGAAGCCGATGACGGTGAGTACACGGGTTCGCATACGGTGACGATCGACGTGTATGCCGACGGCTGTGAAGCTGCAAAGTCCCTGCCGGGTTTCCAGTTGATACCGGGCGATCTCAACGAGGACTGCGTAGTCAACGAGCTGGATCTGGCCATACTGGAAGCGCACTGGCTGGAGAGCAACAAGTTAGAGTAAGGCGACTTGCAGTGATGCTTTCGTCTTGTTTGCCGTTACTCTTGATTCTGGCCGAAGCAGCTTACGGTTCCGTCTATTGCCGAAATATACAGCCGTCCATGTGCCGCTGCCATGCCGTCGAAGACAGGCTGTGAGTCTATGTCTGTTTTCGAAAGGGCTTGGCCGTCTCTTGCGTCAAACGCCGCGAGTGCCGAGGGCGCGTCCTTATCGTCAAAGTAGATCTCATCTGCAGAGGCTGGGCCGGCGACAAACAGGACGTCTCCTGCCTTGACCATGGCGCGTCCGCAGAGATCGATACTGCGGGACCAGTGAGTCAAGACCTTGTCGGGCGTAATGTGTCTCGTAACCGCCGCGTTGTTGTTCTTGAGCTCCTTGTTCACTTTGACTACTTTCTTGTCGGCGCAGAAGAGCGCATGCTGCCCGCCTCCCGGACCCGGTTTATCCACACCCTGTCCGTCGCTGAACTTGTAGCCGTATACAACGTCGCCCTCGTGGACAAGGATTTTTCCGCTCGGTCGATATCTGCCGGCGACGGCCCAGCCGCTTGCCCTGCCGAATAAGCAGTCCGGCAGAACTGTACAGGTGCGGCAGATACGAACCCTTGTATTCGGTGCAGTCTGCGCCGAGTCTCTTGTCGCGCAGGAATATATTGTCCTTCTCGACGGTCAGGATGTCGGGCAGCGCCCCCGGCAGTTCGACATCTTCAAGCAGGCTATCCGGCTGCTTGCCCGTTTCGAGGTCTCTGCTGTAGAACTGGTTTCTGGCGAGCACTCCGGCCGTTCTCGGATCGAGCCGGAAGAGTGTGATGCCGCCGTCGAGATAAGACGTTCTGCCAGCCGTACAGTACACCGAGTCATTGTTTAGGAGAACGCTGCCGACTGCGGGCCACACCGATTCAATCTGGCCGAATGCAACAGATCGCCTGTCCGCCGGCGCGGCTCGGAAACGCCACACTAGCTGCCCGTCCGAAAGCTGAAGGCAGTAAACGTACCCGTCATGCGAGCCAACGATTGCGAGCCCATCGTAGAGCGCCGGCGGCGAATCGATCCTGCCTCCGGTCGTATACCGCCAGAGGACGCTGCCGTCTCTGGTGTCTAGTGCCGCTACTGAGTGACTGTCTGAAAGAGCGACGACGAGGTGATTTCCCGATGTGACCGGGCTGGTCAACCGGCCGCCAAGTTTCACCTTCCAGCGCAGCTTTGGACTTTCAGGAACCTCGGTCTTCGTGCAGCCGCTTCGCGCCGTATCATGGCGAAGCATGGGCCAGTCATTTCTATTTTCGATTTTCGATTGTCGATCCCTCGGCTCCGCTCGGGACAAGCTCGCGATTTTGTTATATGCCGGGCCTTTCTCAAGTCTGCTGTATTCGTCGACTGTGACGGCGCCGGATTCTCTTTTCGGAGCCAGGGCCCAGAAGCCATTAAGCTTGGACTGTATGTAGCATCCGCAGGAATGGCCGGGCAGATACAGCAGACCATTTGCAGGCAGCAGGCCATACTGGCATGTGCCTCGGATCCAGAAATGACGCTGGATGTCACCCGTGGCAAGATCGACAAACTCGACGCCCGTGCGACCGAAGAGCAAGTATCGATTCGTTGCCTTGTCACGATAGCACCGATGGTGGTGAGCGGCGTCGAAGGCCTCGACGGTATTGATGGTGCGTTTTATCTCGCCCGTCAAGGGATCTCTTCCCTCCGTGACGTCTGTCTGATTGATGCCGGGCTCATTGCTGACCCAGACCAGGCCGTCGGCAACGAACAGATTGTGCGGTGAGGTATATCCAAATGCCGCGTCGCAGCGCCAAAGCTCTTTGCCGTCACTGGCCTTGAAGGCTATGAGCTCACCTCCTGTCATAGATACCGGTT
>LJTR01000463.1 GCA_001303465.1 Phycisphaerae bacterium SG8_4 | reverse complement strand
CAGCCGACTGCCTCATAACATGGTGACTGCTTTGGCATACGACGAGAAGAACAGACTCTGGGCCGGTACATGTCTGGGGCTGCTGTGCATCGACGAAGATTCACAACAGGTCTACACAAAGGAAAATTCCGGCCTGCTTTCGAACAAGATCACCGATCTTCTCGTCTACGGCCCGGACATCTGGATCGCGACCGACGCCGGCATCGCGAAACGAAAATTCAAGAATCAAGAATAAGAGGTCAAAGTGACGCAATGCGCCTGCGGCGGACGACTTCTTCAAATCTGCATTTTACAGTGTGATCTCTCATCTTCTTTGATGTAAATGGGCCCACGTCGAATCGCTCGACGCGGGCCCACGACTGGTTCAATTCTATCGTATCAACCGCAACATTGAGTTGCGCTGCAACTCTACTGATAGCTTATATGCAGCAGCGGCGCCTCAGGCGCATCGCCGTCGAAAGACTCGGCCTCCCGAGTTCCCTGAGAGGGTTTGGCCGGGTTGTCTCTAAACGTCAACACTATGGTGCCAGCCCAGACATTCTGGTTGACGATCTCCTGGATGACACTCGAGATGTCGGGTGTTCGCTCCTCAGGACCCTGGCCGTGCACGGTCGTCCACTGCGGCACGTCCCACACGACGGACGCCGTCGTTGTAGATCTGGCACTAATGTCACCTGCCGCCGAGCTGAATGTAGTGGGATTGCCGGAGAGTTCACCCGAGATGATAAGAGACACATCGGCGTTATGCTGAGCGCTACCCACGCTGTCGGCGCTGAACTGCACCCACGCCTCGGTGATGGTCGCTCCCATGGGAACGGGGACACCCGTCCATCGACAGCCTACCGTCTGCAGATTCGCGGGGGACATAGCGCCTTCGTAGCCCAGCTCCAGGTCGCTGCTGTCCAGAGCAGCCATGCTGCCGCCATCCAGGATGTGCTCTTCGGCGTCGTCACTGCCGGCCGCTATCCTCCACTCGCTGGGCGGCACAAGAGCCGACCGATACAGCCCGATATCGTCAAGCAACAGGATGCCCGTGGCGCCGGAACCTTCTACGCCGATGGCCAGGCTGGTGACACTCTGGAGATTCGCACCGACCGATGCCAGATCAAGATTCCATACTTGCCATCCTGCAATCACCAGGCTGCCGGCACCGCCGGCGTAGTTAGCCCTGACGCCGTTGATCTTCACGTACAGTTGTCCGGGCGTATTGGTCGGATCGCCGAAAAACCACAGAGACAGCGTTTGGATACCGTGGTCGGTCCAATCTTGCGCAGGAGCAAAGCTGTGTACCACTTCCGACAGACCTGCCGTGGTGTTGTTGTACGCGAAGGGCACGGACTTGCTGCCGCCATGAACATCGCCGGTCTCAAGAGATACCCCGGTGACATATCCCATGGTCGATCCGTTCGCGGCCGGATTATCGAATCCGTCCACCCATGCTACATATACGAGATTGCTGCCGGGCTCGCCGGCAGGAATGTCGTTGTAGGACTCGAAATCGTCCACGATAAGATAGTCGGCTACCATAAAACTCCAGGTGCTACCTTTGGTGACCGTACCGTCGGTATTCTGCTCGTCGATGCGCCAGTAGTACGGCCCGCCGGCCCACTCGATGCCTTCGGGCACAGTGTAGCTGGTGCCGGCCTGGAGACCTCTAAACACGCCGGTCGTATCCGATGCCTCGGCGCCGGCTACGGCGTCCCTATCGGTGCCGAAGTAGACGGCGTGCTGCGAGGCGGAATCTCCGGGCGACCAGCTCACGGACGCGGCGCGCAGTACATCCGAAGTCGAGTTATTACCCGGACTCGGGTTCCAGGCAGCCGACAGATCGCCTCTCATAATCTGCCTGATCTCATCGGGTGTCAGCGACTTATTGTAGAAGCGGACATCGTCAACCATGCCGATGTAGAAGTTGCTCGGGGTGGTACCATCCCATTCCTGGCCTATTGACCACCGTGTTACCGAACCCAAATCGAAGGTGGCAGATTCGGCGGCTACCTGAACACCGTCGGCGTATATACGTCCTGTGCTGCCGCTCCTGACGTACGTCATCATATGCCACTGCCCGTCAGCAACGACAGGGGCGGCGGTGTAGGTTGTGTCGCCACCATCGTACCTGCCCGGACGGCCACTCTCAATGTAGAACTCGAGAGGGTGACCACTGCTGCTATCGTTAGCTGCGATCAGATCGCCCTGGCCGGTCTGAGTGCTTTTGATCCAGATACTGAGCGTAATATTGGTGCTCGTTATGTCATCCACCACGCCGTCGATCACAACATAATCGTTGGTCAAATCCAGCGCACCGTTCATGATCCCGTCTACCCACTGAGGATTACCACCAATTGTGCCGTCATTGCCATAGCCGGACCAGTCAATCGCACGGTCGCCGCCACCTTCGTCGAATTTCCACCAGCCGATGAGATCCGGATCGGTGATCTGAATGTCAGGCAATGTCGTGAAGCTCCAGACATCGCCTTTGATCGTGGTGGGGGGATTAAACTCATCGACCCGCCAGTAGTAGGTCTTGTCATTTTCGAGCGTGCCTGGTGCAAAAGTCGTGGTGCCCTGGGCCAGACCGCCGGTTGCATTGGCGACAGCCTCGCGGTCGTCGCCGAAGTATACTGTGTGCAATTTCGCACCGAAACCGGGCGTCCAGCTTAGGGTCGCGTCGGGATCCACGGATGGGGCACCATCGGACGGGATTGGGTCATAGGCGCTCGCCGGCGGAATCCAGAAGCTCCAGACTTGTCCCTGCCACGGACTGTTGGGATCGGCTTCATTGACCTCATCCACGCGCCAGTAGTAAGTGGTGCCGGGGGCAAGGCCTTCGGGGTAAGGAAATCCGAAGAAGCCGACCGTGAAGAATGGAAAAGACTGATTGCCCTGGAACGCAGCAGCGGCGCCGTCGTTGACGTCGTCAAAACTGTCGCTCAAGTACACATCGTGTGAAACCGCAAAATCTCCCGCTGTCCAGCCGAGAGAAATCCATGTGTCCTCATGCCGCGCGCCATTTTTCGGATCCGGGCGCCGTGCATAAGGGTTCCCTCTAAGGCCGTAATCCGCCACACGCATAATGTCATCGACGTTGGCCTGGCCGGTTGTGTCCCTTATCCGAACAAACCCTCCTACGGTATCGCCGGGTACGAAGTGCTTCACCCATGCCGCAGCATTTCCGTTGTTGTCTGTAGCCAGGACAATGTCGACGAGGGCAGGGTCTGCAGCCCGCTGCGAACCCCACGATTCTGTTATTCCCCACTCGATTCCCTCGTCGGTGATATTCGATCCTCCGATATCCCTGGCCACACTTGAGCGGTGCCGCCATGTAGTAGAATGGGATATCCGCCTGCCACACAATCTTACCGCCTGCATCCAGATATCGACGAAGCGTGCAGGTGGCCGTCATTGTCTCTGCGACGGTTTCCGGTACCGCATCCTTAATGAACACGACCACACTCGGCGCACCGTCGGCAATGCGGTCATCCATCCACGTCTTGAGCGCAGCAGCGTCGAGTATCTCGTAGCCCGCGGCCTCCAGAGCGTCTCGTGTAGCCTCGCCACCTCCAGCCCAGGCCGAGCCATAGTCTGCGTCCCAATAGGCAACGCGAGATTGCCCGCAGGCTTGTCCTTGAGCAAACCCTAACACCAATAGAACAAATGTCAGACAAATCAATTTCTTACGCATGACGATCCTCCATACAGACAAGTTGTTCATGACAACGCTTCGGCCACACACCGAGGCGACCCACGGAAGTTCTTTTAGTCTCAGTAACAATGCTTCAGTTCCCTTCCATGCGATTGTTATCGGCCAGTTGGGACACCTCCTTCCGTGGAAAATGAATTCCAGCGAGTTTTCCTGCCTCCAAAGCAGCAAATCCACCGACTACTCTATATGTACCAAATCCGACGATCCCACGTCAAGGAAGATCTGGATTACGAGTCTGGTTATGGAGCGTCTTCTGCACTCAGAAACATGAAATGGGGCTTATGCTCGATCGACAAACATAAGCCCCATAATAGGACAGATTCGGCCGGCAGATGAGTGGAGCACCGGCCGCCTCAATACTCAGGACAGGACTTTATTGAATCAGCCTGATGTCATCAAAGTACATCGTACCTGTGCCACCGGCCGCCGGACTATCCTTTGTGCCGAAACCAATGGTAATCGAATCAACATTGGTGAGGTCAACGCCGGCAAATTCCGTCAGGTCGATCACCCATTCGTTCCATCCGGTCATCTGCGTTGCAGCAACGTCAGGATGGTACACTGTCGAGTTGCCAAGTGCGACAAACATCCGGTCGGCAGCATTACCCGAATCGCCTCTGAACCACAACGACAGCTTGGTGACGCCTTCGGCCGTCCAGTCACGCGGATACACCAACGTCAGAGTTGCCTCGGAAGTCTTGAGGTTATTGTCGTAGGTACATATCATCGACTGGGCGCCGCCATGAACGATGGTCGTCTCGGCGTAAGGCGGCAGATCATGGCCCACCAGAGCCCCGTTTGTCGTGGTCCCAAAGCCATCGATCCACTTGTCGAATACGCGATCGCTCGCCGGGTCAGGCGGGTCGATGTTGTTGTAAGATTCGAAATCATCCACGAGAATGAAATCGGCCGTCGCGAAAGTCCAGACCAGACCTTTGACGGCACCGGTCGGATAGACCTCGTCCACGCGCCAGGCATAGCTGCTGTCCCATGCAAGCCCTCCGGGATCGTAGCTTTCAGAGCCAAGCGCACGTGTGCCGATGTACTCGGGTGACGCCGTGGTCGCGTTCTTGACGGCATCGGCATCGGCGCCGAAGTATAGCTCGTGTGAGGTGGCATTATCCGCCGCCGTCCAACTCAGCGTTTCGATCATCTGTACATCCGCTGCGCCGTTGGCCGGCTGTGGATTGCCCACAGCGCCCGGAGTCGTGAAGGCCCAGACATCGCCTTTATGCGTGAAGGGTGGATCGAACTCGTCGACGCGCCAGTAATAAACCTTCTCTGATTCAAGCGGGCTGGCAGGTGTATAGGTTGCAGGCCCCTGCGGGGATCCTCCGGAAGCGTTGTTGACATCTTCAAAGCTGTCGCCCAGATATACGGTGTGCAGTTTGGCGCCGAAACCCGGTGTCCAACCAAGTGTCGCATCCAGGGCTACAAATTCGGCGCCGTCAATCGGGTCGGGTCGATACGCGGTCTTCGGCGGAACCGAGAAGCTCCAGATGTCCCCCTTCCACGGACTGTTGGGCTCGGTGTCGTTGACCTCATCTATTCGCCAGTAGTAGGTCGTGCCCGGAACAAGGCCCTCCGGATAGGCAAACCCGGCGAACCCGGCGATAAGCATCGTTGAGCCCTGGTTACCTCTGAACGAATCGCCCGTGCCGTTGCTGACATCGTCGAGATTGTCACTCAGATAGACATCGTGCGAAACGGCAAAGTCGCCCGCCCGCCAGCTCATGGTCACCCAGGTGTCGGCATGAATCTCGCCATCGGCCGGAGTGGGACCCGACGCCTGTGGATATGCGCCGCCACTGCTCTGCATAACACGCTGAACCTCGTCCTGGGTTAGTGCCCGGTTGTATATCATCACATCGTCAATCAAGCCGTTCCAGAAGCGTCCCGTTGCCTGGGAATTATCTCCGATGTAGAGAGGATAGGAACTGACAGTGATTTGCCCGCTGTTCTCTTCAGTTGCGTCCACTTCACCATCTACGTACAAGTAGCTCATCGTGCCATCGTACACCCATCCGACGTGGTGCCACTCTCCATCGTCCACCGGAGTTACCCCATAGAGGTAGTTCCCAGAGGTGCCGCCCACAGCGGCCTCCATGAAGGGGTTTAAGTCCGCCCTCGACGACCGCCACGAGTCGTCACCCCTTGAGATGACAGTGTTCCATTGTCTGTCGAATTCGGCAACCTTGATCCAATACGTAAAGGTAATGAATTCGGTGATGTCAAACTTCGGATCGAGCCCACAATCCACATAGTCGCCATCGCCGTCGAGGCTTATTGCCTGGCCAAAGACACCCGCCTCATACGTTGGGTTGCCCATTTCGGTGCCGTGGAGATTGTTGCCGGAGCTGTCAGAGGCATCGCCATCAAACCTATACCAGGCGACAAGACCGGGATCGGCACTTCTGGCTACGCCGGTGAAAACAAGTCCCACCACAAAAACAAGCGAAACTACGCAAGCCGGTTTTCTACACATGATGATCCTCCTTACAAAAAATATTTTCATGACAACGCTTCGGCCACATACGAAAGCGACCTACGGAAGCTCTTGAGTTTTAACGACAATGCGCCTGTTCCCTCCCCTGACAATACTCTTCTGCGAGTCGGGGCTACCTCCTTCCTTCGAAAAGAGACTACAGCAGATTCTCCGGCCTTTATCTGTCACTGTATTTGCTCTTCTTACGGACCTACCGATACAGCTTGATGTCGTCAAAGTACATCGTCCCGGTACCATCGACGCCCGAGACGTTTCTGGTGCCGATACCAATCGTGATTGAACCGACATTAGTTAGGTCCACACCTACAAAGTCCGCCAGGTTGATCACCCACTCGTTCCATCTGGTCATCTGCGTTGCAGCAGCGTCAGGATGATACGCTACCGAATTGCCAAGAGCGACAAAGATCTTATCAGCGGAATTAGCAGAGGAGCCCCGGAACTGCAGCGACAGTTTCGTAACACCGTGTGCCGTCCAGTCTTTGGGATATTCCAACGTCAGGGTTGCCTCGGCGCTCTTACCTGTAAGGTCGTAGCGATACGGTATCGACTGCGCGCCGCCGTGTACAATGGTCTGCTCGGCATAAGGCGGCAGATCGTTGCCTACCAGAGCCCCGTTTGTCGTCGTGCCGAAACCGTCAATCCACTTGTCGAATATTCTGTTGCTCGCCGGATCAGGCGGGTCGATATCATTGTAGGACTCGAAATCATCCACGCTAATGAAATCGGCTGTAGCAAAGGTCCAGACAGGGCCCTTGATCGTCTCGGCCGCATAGATCTCATCCACTCGCCATGCATAGCTGCTGTCCCAGGCAAGTCCGCCGGGATCGTAGCTCTCGGCGCCGAGCGCTCTGGGGCCGATATACTCCGGTGAGGCGGTGGTAGCGTTCTTAACCGCCTCGGCATCGGTACCAAAGTATAGCTCATGTGAGGTTGCATTATCCGCCGCCGTCCAGCTCAGCGTTGCGTTGAACTGAACGTCCACTGCGTCATTGGCAGGTTGTGGATTACCCACTGCGCCTGGAGTCGTGAACGCCCAGA